>DATEWS010000852.1:0-4856 GCA_035257785.1 Pyrinomonadaceae bacterium | reverse complement strand
CGACGTCTGCCTGTTCGCGCGTCGCGGTCGGGTTGACTGGGCGTCCACCGCGGCAGCGGCCAGGAGAAAGATTGCTAAAACAAGCGTAAGTCTAGACATAATGCACATGATTGTATGCGGGAGAGGGTTGGTTGAACAAACTTCGGATGCCGGAATGAGGAATTAAGTTGTGCCGCGGATCTCACGGATTAACACGGAAAAATAAATCCGCGTTAATCCGTGAAAACCTGTGGGCTAGAAGTTCAGTTTCAACCCGAACTGGAACTGCCGTGGATCGAACGCGGCGGTCGGGCGGCTGTAGTAACGGCCGTTCCCGGCGCGCTGGTTGAACGCCCGCACGTCATCGATAAAGGGTGACGCGGCGGCTTCGTTGAAACGATTGAAGAGATTGAAGCCTTCGGCAATCAATTCCAATCGCAGCCGTTCGCCCAACGGGACAAGCTTGGCAACACGCAGGTCCAAAGACATATAGCGATGCGTCAGACCGTAGTTGCGTCCGAGACTACCGCTGGTGAACACGCCGTTGGTGATTAAGGGTACGCAACCCGCCGTCCCGGGAACGCAGAGCGTTCCGTCAGAAAGCATTGACGGCCGATCCGTCTGGTTCGACTGATCGTTGTTGGTGTCCTGGTTGCTCAGAATGTTGAACGGACGACCGGAAGAGATCTCGAAGATCGGCGCGATCGTAAAGTTTGAAAGCCCGCGATGGAGTCCGCCTTCTGACGCCCACGCGGCTGGCGACGCGATCACGCCACTGAACACAAAACGATGTCGCTGATCGAAAAGTGAATCAGCACGCTCGGCGCCGAAGTTTCGATTGTCCTGCGGCAGCAAGAGCGTTTGCAGGTCAGACGAATCGTCGATCGAATGCGACCAGGTGTACGAAGCGAGGAACTGGAAGTTACGCGAGAAGCGCTTCTTCACATCGACATTCAACGCGTTGTAACTCGAATTGCCGTCTGATGTCTGTGCGTTGATTGAACCGAACGGAGAAACCACACCCGGTGTTCGCAGTGAACCAGCGAGAGCACCGTTCAAAACGGCTGGAGTTACGAGACCACCCGAGAGTGCCTGGGCCAGGAAATAGTTCGGCGCATTCGGACGGAAGAAGTTTGCGATACCGGCGTTGACGATCCTGCTGCCGAGGTTCGTGATCGGCGCAGTGATCATGCCGGGCACGATGATCGCGAACGTTTGGCCCGCGTTGGGAAACGCGGGTGCCCCAGTCGGTGTCGCCAGCGTGAAGCACTGCAACGGAATTCCAAACGGGCAGGGAGCACCTGAAGTCGGAATCGAAAACGCGACTGCTTCGGTGGTGCTAACTGGATTGCGTCCTGCGAGCCGGAAGAAGTTTTGAATCTGTAGATCGGTTCGCGGCGCGTTGATGTCGAGCGGGTGTGGCAGGTGATGCGCGGCGACGTAGATATAGCTACCCGTGATCGTCATATCGTCGGTGAGCTTCCGCTCGACCGAGAAGTTACCCTGATTCGCGTACGCGTATTCGAAGTTCTTCTGCACGTGCAGCGTGAAGGGAAGCACTGGACCAAAACCGGGGAACGTTTGATCGTTGAAGCGCTGGCGGCCGAACTGATACTGCGCGCCCAACGCGACGCCCGGAGTCACAACACCGGCCGGACAAATCGGCGTGACTGGTCCACCCGGAGGACAAACAGTTCCCTGAAATACTTGCACCGCATTCAACAGCGCTGTTTGCGCCGGGCTACCCGGTGTCAGAATGCCTTGTTGCTGTTGCACTGCATCCGCGATGTCGGAGTTGAACGCGATCGCGAGTAGCGGGTGGTCGTAGAAAATGCCGAACGCAGCGCGAATCGACGTCTTGCCATCGCTAAACGGATCCCATGCGATAGCCAGACGCGGCGCCCAGTTGTTCTTGTCGCGCGGGAAGCCCTGTTGCACGCCCATCGCGTCCTGCGCCGCGAGAATGTCGGCAGCAGACAGGTTGATTCCCGACAACGGATCGCGCAGCGGCAGCGTGGGCACCTGTTCGGTCAACTCGTAGTCGTAACGAATGCCGTAATTCAGCGTCAGGTTGGGCCGGACTTTCCATGAGTCCTGCGCGAAGAACGCCATCGGCTTGTTGCTGATACTGCTGACCGGATTGCCGAAGCCCTGAATGAAGTTTGCCGGAAATCCCAGTCCGTACTGCTGCACCGGCGTGAAGTCGGGCGCGCCTGCAAATCCGGGATTGAGAGTCGCTGCGGAGAGGCCGCCGAAGTTGAAAAGACCGGCGAAGTTGAGTTCGAAGATCGCCTCCGGAATGCGAACAAAAGCGACGTCGCCGCCGAACTTGAAGTTATGGTTACCGGTAACGAAGTTTACGTTGTCGGTAAACTCGTAACGAGTTTCAGTACGAACTACTGGCGAGAAGAGCTCGCGACCGATGAAGGCCGTGCCCGAAATGTTGAAAGCCACGGCATCGCCGTTTTGCGATTTGAAAGTCGCGCGACGTTCGCCGAAGTTGAACCGCGCTTCATTTACAACTTTGGATGAAACTGTCGAAGTAAGCGTCGTCACCGCCGAGAAGTCACGCAAAGTTTGAATGCCTGTGCGTGAAAAATCATTCTGGCCCAGGGACTGGTTCTGCGATTCGACCTGAATACCGCTGATCGTGCTCGGGTTGTAGCCAAACCTGAAACTGAATTGATGCTCCGGTGTGATCAGGTGGTCCAATCTGAAAGAGTTGAACGTGGTGCGGTCAGTGATGGGAAACACTCGCTGCAAGCTGTTCAGTGGCCGGAAAGCAATGAAGTCGCCCGCAGCATTGGTTGTTCCAACCGGCACGGGTGCTCCTGAAAGAATGAAGCGTGGTCCAATCGTACCCGGCAGGATCGGACTGATCGCCGGACACAAACTGCCGTCGTTCGGCGACAGAAGCGGATTGCTACCAGTTAAACCAGTCGTTCCGCCACTCGCAGCAAAGAAAGCATACGCACGCGCGCCGCAGATCGCCGTGGCATTACCTGATGCAACTGCCGCGTTGATGAAAGCCGCCTGAGCCGGCGTGATGTTACTGAACGTGCGCGCGATCGGATTCAATCCCGCAATCACGGGAATCGTCGCAGAACCCGTCAAGCCCGCAGCGACGTTGCTGGTGAAGAAGCCCGACTCATTTCTGCGCCGCTGTTCAAACGCGAAGAAGAAGAACGTGCGATCGCGATCAAATGGACCACCCAAAGTGAATCCGTATTGAGTACGCGTAAACGGCGGATCCTCGATGGGCGCGAAAGCGTTGCGCGCCTGGAAACTGCGATGTCGTAAAAAGCCAAACACGTTGCCATGAAGGTCGTTGGTACCCGACTTCGTAACGACGTTCACTACACCACCCGCCGAACGACCAAACTCAGGCGCAAATGAATTTGTGACTACCTGAAACTCCTGCACCGCTTCCTGACTCACGGTCGACCGCGATGCGTTCACGGAGTTGTCTGTGTTGTCTGCACCGTCAACCTGGACAAGGTTGGAACGACCACGCTGTCCACCAAAGTTCAATCCGGTTGTCGGTGCTGGTCCAATTGGACGACCGTTGTCGCGACCGACTGTCGATGTGGTCAACGCAAAGTTTATGTAGTTGCGCTCGTTGATCGGAAGGTTGTTGATTCGCTGCTGATCGATCGTCGTCGCGACTGCGGTTTTACTAGTCTCAACTATTTCCGCTGTCGCGTCGGAGACGGTAACGGTTTCCTTGAAATCTCCCACCTCGAGCTTCACGTTGACTTCAGCCCTCTGTCCAACGGTGACAGTCACCTTCGGCAGCACTGCTTTTTTGAAGTTCGGCGCCTCGACTGTGATCTCATAATCGCCGGGTGGCACATTGACGATGCGATAGAAACCTTCGTCGTTACTGGTTGCATTGCGCGAAACGTTAGTGCTCGGATGGCGCGCAGTCACCGAGGCGTTGGCGACCAGCGCGCCCGAAGAATCTGTGACAGTGCCCTGGATGTCGGCAGCGTTTGAATTTGCCTGCCCGAAAGCCGCGTGAGCGGAGAGAAACAAGACTACTAACAAAGCGGGGATTTGAAAGGATCCGATAAACCGGGATCTCAACGATAGTAACATCGTCATTTCTCCTTAAGGGTTTTTCGCGGCTCTGGATTCGCGCGGTTCACAAAAGACTCTTGTTAACGTTCGCTTACCAGTGGACGAGATTCGGAGACGATCTCCGATTTGCTGACGGCTGCGGGAGAGCTTCGCCGTTGTCAGGTGCCCTGGGATCGCAACGCTGACAAAGAGACCAGCACTGGCTCAGCCTTTTTACTCTAAAAGAGTCAACGTGGCAAGCAGTTTAGCCTGCGCGCAAGGGGCTTTGGTTGTCGCGCTTAGTGGCGCGCGTCGCGCGCGCAATTCGGCTGCGGAAATGTTTGCTGGCGCCGCAAATCGCGATGCCCAGACCGGCGAGGCGTGGTTTGAAAGCGGCGCGTCGCAACAAGCCACTAATTCGTAGTCGAGAATCAAACTTTCGAACGTACTCATCTGCGTATGCAGCGCCAGCATCTGCGAATTTGTTTCGGTGGCGAACAATCACGTTCGCGGCCAGTTCGCCACTCTCAAACGCCATCAACATTCCGCTGCCGGTGAAAGGATCGATGAACGATGCTGCATCGCCGATCGCAATTATGCCGTTCGCTGGATTTGGTTGCCGTCGACCAAAGCGTTCCCACGAGGCGCTTAGCCATTCGGACTCGAGTTGCGCATGTTCAAGTGTAAAATCGGCGCGACTGTTCTTCATCACCATTTCGCGCACGATGACGTCGGGGTCTGAATGATGACGCTTCACTTGCTCGGCGGAGATGATGAAGCAAAGATTGCTGATGTCGCCTTCGATCGTACTGAGTCCG
>DATEWS010000851.1:0-3483 GCA_035257785.1 Pyrinomonadaceae bacterium | reverse complement strand
GTCGTGAAGTCGTCGTCTTCGATCTCCATATCGAAGAGACGCTCGATCTTGCCAATCTCAATCGACGCCCATACCTCGTAACAACCTTCGTCGCATTCGACTATCTCTTCAAGTTCTTCACCGGCGATGTCTTCGTCTTCGATCTCGCCGACGATCTCTTCGAGAATATCTTCGACAGTAACGAGTCCACACACGCCGCCATATTCATCGATCACCATCGCGAGTTGCACGTGTGCCTTCTGCATCTCCTCCAGCAACTCAGCCACAGGTTTTGTTTCCGGCACGAAATAAACGTCGCGCACGAGCGGCTTGATGCTTTCGTCTTCGCGGCCGTCGGCCCAACACTGCAACAGGTCGCGCACGTAGATGATGCCTTCAACGTTGTCGATCTGATCGCGATAGACGGGCAGGCGCGAGTACTTCGACTCGAGAATGACGTCACGCGCTTCTCGTATCGTCGCTGTTTCCGGAACCGCAACGATGTCGGGACGCGGCGCCATCACTTCACTCACGCGCGTGTCGCCAAACTCGATAATCGAATGGATCAGCTCGCCTTCTTCTTCTTCGAGAATACCTTCTGCTTCACCCACGTCGATCAGCGCCTGCAAGTCGTTGCCGTCGTCATCTTCTTCCTCTTCTTCCCCATCCTCGATGACCTGGTCTTTGCGACGCGAACGATCGAAGAGTCGCTGAAAAGGGTCGGCGATGAACGTCATCACCGGTAAGAATGGTCGCACAAGAGGCAACAGGAAGAGCAGCGTACCTTCGGGATTGCGAGTGGAAATAAAGAGGGGGATCAGTTGCCGAAAGATACCGACCAGAATCAGTCCGGCGAACAACCCGACTGGAACGAAACGAGGATCCGGAAGAAGGTTAAGCGAGATTGAAGTGATCAGAACGGCAACGACGACGAGCAGAATCTGGATCGTCGCCGATAGCGCGAACCCAAAGCGCGGGCGATTCTCCAGTGCTTGTTGCAGGAAAGGTCTCGATCGTAGTTCAGGCTTCTCGCCATTCTCGCCAATCAAGCGGCGCAGACCCACGTCGCTCAACTGGGCGAAGGCCATATCGACCGTGGCCAGCACGGAGAGCACTATGAGCAGAACGAGCGCAAGCCCTATTTCAAGTTCCATCTATGGAGAAATAGTATGGACAGGATTTACAGGATTTACAAGGTAGTGTCCTTGGCTTCCTTGTTTATCCACAGATTACACAGATTCATTTAAAAATCTGTGTAATCTGTGGATTAGTCAATCGCTAACTTCTTTCGCAAACGCAGTTCCAACCGATTCATCTCGCCGTTGTCAGTTTCGTGATCGTATCCGGAGAGATGCAGCAGACCGTGGAGTATCAACTGCGCGATTTCTTCTTCAAACTTCAAACCATTCTCTTTGGCCTGTGCCGCAGCAGTGTCGACGGAAACGGCAATGTCGCCCAGATCGTCTGGTCCATCGGACGGAAACGAGAGCACGTCAGTGGCTTTATCAATACCGCGAAACTGCCGGTTCAGCTCGCGTATCTTTTTATCGGAAACAAAAGCGATCGTCGCAGATGATTCGCCGTTACCGATGGCGGCGACTGCCTTCATGGCAAAATCGGACCATGCTTGAGTGTTGACCTGCAAACGTCGCTGGCGATTGACGACCTCGATCATCTGCTACATCTGACTTCGCTTGGTCTGTTCTTCGTAGGCGCGAATGATCAACTGCACCAGCCTGTGACGCACCACGTCTTTGTCAGTGAAGTAAACGAATTCAATGCCCTCGAGTTTGGAAAGTATTCGTTCCGCTTCGACCAGGCCGCTGCGTTTGCCTGTTGGTAGATCGACTTGAGTCACGTCGCCTGTGATCACTGCCTTCGACCCGAAGCCGATGCGCGTGAGAAACATCTTCATCTGTTCGCTGGTCGTGTTCTGTGCTTCGTCGAGAATGATGAAGGCGTCGGAGAGTGTGCGACCGCGCATGAATGCGAGTGGCGCCACTTCGATCACGCGTTTCTCGAGCAATCTCGTGACTCGCTCATAATCGATTAGATCGAACAGCGCGTCGTAAAGTGGTCGCAAATAGGGATCGACTTTGTCCTGCAGGTCGCCGGGCAGGAAGCCGAGTTTCTCACCCGCTTCGACCGCCGGACGCGCGAGCACGATGCGGTTCACCTGTTTCTGCATCAACGCCTGGACTGCCATCGCGACTGCGAGATACGTCTTGCCAGTGCCGGCGACGCCGATGCCGAACACGACATCGTTGTCTTGTATCGCTTGAATATACTTGCGTTGGTTAGCGGACTTCGGCGCGACTTGCTTCTTGCCCGCGGGGTTGAAGCGGGCCTTAGTGAAGTAGTCGCGGAGGCTGAACGCGCGGTCTTCAGCGATCTGCGCGAAAGCTTCGCGCAGTTCCTTGTCCGTGAAGTGTTTTCCTTCCTTGAAGAGGTCGGAAAAGTCTTCGAGGATGCGTTGGGCGGTTTCGACGTCGGCGGGATCGCCGTCGATGGAAACGTCCTGACCGCGAGCATCAATTCTAACGTCGAGCAGAGACTCCAGGTATTTGATGTTCTGATCGTGAACACCAAACAAAGTCTCGAGACCACGAGGCGGAAGCTCAATCTTTATCAAACTCTGTTAACTCTCTCCTTCACGCAGCAGGGCCATTCGTATACGGATGTGGGGGTGCGGTGGGCGGCAAAATGGTATGCATAGATTGCAAGTTTGACGCTACTACAGCCGCTTTCGAGTGTCAATAAGAGGGCCACATTCTATAAATGACAAATAATGCTTGATTGATTGATCTCAATGAAGTCGTAGGTGTTCAAGTGTTCAACAACTTGCCTTATATTCCGTTCGAACAAGCTCATGAGTTCATCATTGCCGATATTTCCTGTTGATACCAGCAGCAATTTCCAAGGTTCCTTCCTCAACAGGAATGACTCCACGAAATCAGAGTCCTTCGTCACGAGAACGGACTGGTTCGCTAATGATAGGCTTATTAATGCTTGATCCGTAGTCCGGTTTCCATCGGGAAGTTCAAGCGTGTGAGTTGCGTCAAGTCCGGCTCGTTGTAACTGGGTTGCAAGCCGTCTCGGCAGTTGCGCATCGATGAGGAATTTCATGCTGCCGGTTCAATGCGATTAATCTGACTGAGTCGCCTGGCATAATCGAGCGCGGCGAGGATATCGTCTCGCTCCAGGTCTTCATAGTCAGCCAGTATCTCCTCAATAGTCATCCCTGAACTTAGCAAATCAAGAATCGTTTCTACAGTGTAACGTAGGCCGCGGATGGTGGGTTTTCCATGGCAAATTTCGGGGTTAGTTGTGATACGTTCACTCAGATTCATAGGTAAACGCATTTTACCACAGCAGCGGGAGGCCTGCCGGATGCTTGTTCGGTTAACTTGACACTCGGTGGTCCGATACCTATACTCCGTCACTTGCGCCGAAAGCCGTAGGCCTGAATTGTTAGGGTTTTGGGAGATTTGAATGCCGAATCAT
>DATEWS010000850.1:0-5517 GCA_035257785.1 Pyrinomonadaceae bacterium | reverse complement strand
TGTTCGGAGTTCCGCTGCGTCGCCGCGCCGCTGCGTGAAATATTTTTTCTTGCTCTTGGTGGTCGTTACCGCTTGCACTCACAAACCCGCCGGGCCGCTCGCATTCGTCACTAACGAACGCGACGGCACGATCACGGTCATCGACACCAAAACAGACCAGGTCTATTCAACCATCAAAGTCGGTGGTCGCCTGCGTGGCATTCGTCTGAGCCCCGACAAGAAAAAGATCTGGGTCGCGATCAGTTACCCCACCAACCAATCCCAGGGTGAAGACAAGATTGCCGAGCTAGATCTCAACGGCAACGTCATCGCCAAGTACGAAGCGGGCACCGATCCCGAAAACTTCGCCATCGACGACAACGCCACACGTCTTTACATCGCCAACGAAGACGCCGGCACAGCTTCCATCACCGACATCAAAGCGAATCGCGTGATCGCGAGCATGCCCGTCGGTCTCGAACCTGAAGGCGCGGCGATGAGCCCCGATGGACGCTGGGTTTACATCACCTCCGAAAGCAGCAGCAGCGTCAGCGTAATCGACACGCGAACCGGCGCGGTCGTGAAGCAATTCCTGGTCGGGGCGCGTCCACGCGAAGCTGTCTTCACTGGCGACAGCGGCCGCGCTTACATCACCGCGGAAAACGGGAACGTCGTATCGGTCGTCGATACCAAAGATCACTCGGTCGTAAAGACGATCGCACTGCCGCGCGGCGAAGGCCAGGCACAGTTAAAACCGAAGGGCGTCGCCGTCTCACCCGACGGCAAACGTCTCTACGTCGCGACCGGACGCGGGAACTGCGTTGCGGTCATCGACGGTGAACGGCTCGAGTTGATCACATTGATCCCGGTCGGACAGCGACCGTGGGGTATTGCTCTAACCCCCGACGGAGCAAAACTTTACACTGCGAACGGCGTCTCCAACGACGTTTCAGTTATCGATACCAGCACGAACAAGGTGGTCGCGACCGTCAAGGCAGGCGACGGTCCGTGGGGTATTGCACTTTAGAGTGGTACGTTCTCGGACGCAATTATGGTATAAATCCCTTCCCCGTTTTACCCCCTTTGTTCCCCGAAACATTTTAGCTCCGGAGTCTCGATCTGCCTTGGAGGAGTGAGTGAGACAGAATCGTCGAAATCGTCCCCGACCGCTCGACGGTCTACATAAGGAACCCACCGGAATCCCCGGCTTTGATGAAATCACCCGTGGTGGCTTGCCCTCGGGGCGCGCCAGTCTGATCTGCGGCAGCGCCGGCGCCGGCAAAACGCTCTTCGCGATGGAATTCCTCGTTCGCGGCGCCACGATCTACAACGATCCCGGCGTCTTCATGTCGTTCGAAGAAAGCAGCGACGAACTTGCCACCAACGTCGCCTCGCTCGGCTTCGATCTAAACCAACTCATCGAAGAGAAAAAGCTGGTACTCGACTACGTCTTTATCGAACGTTCTGAGATCGAAGAGACTGGCGAATATGATCTCGAGGGACTGTTTCTCAGGCTCGGCCACGCTATCGACTCAATCGGCGCGAAGCGTGTGGTTCTCGACACTCTCGAAGCACTCTTCGCCGCGCTTCCCAACGAAGCAATCATCCGCGCCGAACTGCGACGGCTGTTTCGCTGGTTGAAAGAAAAAGGAGTGACTGCACTAATCACCTGCGAGCGCGGTGAAGGCAGACTGACTCGCTACGGTCTCGAAGAGTACGTGGCTGATTGTGTGATCCTGCTGGACAATCGCGTGCAAAACCAGATCTCCACTCGACGCCTGCGCATCGTCAAGTATCGGGGCACCTCGCATGGCACTAATGAGTATCCATTCCTGATCGATGAAAAGGGTTTCTCGGTTGTCCCAATCACGTCGCTTGGCTTATGTCACAATGCTCCGACAGAGCACATCTCGTCCGGCATCGATCGCATGGATACGATGCTCGACGGCAAAGGATTTTATCGTGGTAGTTCGATACTGGTTTCAGGAACGGCAGGAACCGGAAAGAGCACGATCGGGGCGCACTTCATCGAAGCGGCGTGTACGCGCGGTGAGCAAGCGCTCTTCTTCGCTTTTGAGGAATCGCAGGATCAGATCATTCGTAACATGCGTTCGATCGGCATCGATCTCGAGAGGTTTGTGAAGAAAGGATTGCTGAAGTTTCAGAATGCGAGGCCTTCGACGTGGGGACTGGAAGTGCATCTCGCATTGATTCACAAGGCAATCACCGAGTTTGCGCCGTCGGTGATCGTGGTCGATCCGATTACGAATTTTCTCGCGATTGGCGACTCAGTTGAAACCAAGGCAATGCTCACGCGGCTAATCGACTTCGTCAAATCGCGGCAGATTACCGCGATGTTTACGAGTTTGACTTCTGGTGGACACGATCTTGAAGATTCCGAAGTCGATGTCTCGTCGCTGATGGATGCCTGGCTGCTGGTGAAGAACATCGAATACAACGGCGAACGAAATCGCGGTCTTTACATCCTTAAGGCTCGCGGGATTGCGCACTCGAATCAAGTGCGTGAGTTTTTGCTGACGGATCATGGTATTCAACTCGTCGATGCGTACATCGGCTCCGAAGGCGTGTTGATGGGCTCGGCGCGATCGTCTCAAGTCGCGCGCGAGAAGGCCGCGGAAATCGATCGCAAGTTTGTCCTCGAGCGCAAGCGACGCGAGTTGGGGCACAAGCAGGAACTCTATGAAGCGCAGCTCGTCGCGTTGAGAGGACAATATGAAACGGAACGTAATGCGATCCTCAGAGAGATCGAGGAAGAAAGCCAGCGACACCAAGTGATGGCTGAACAACGGCTCGAAATTGCGCGTTTACGACAAGCTGATAATTCTGAAGTACAGATCCAAGGCAACGGCGCCAAAAAAACACGGAGAGGAGCTGCCAGATGAAAACTCCCGCAAAGAAGTCGCGTCGACCGAGTAACGGGCAGCCATCGCAGACCGACGGCGATACTGCGCAGTGGAATTTGCGCCTCTATGTCGCCGGGCAAACTCCACGGTCCCTTACTGCTTTCAAGAACCTGAAGAACATTTGTGAAGAGTATTTAAAAGGAGAGTACCACATCGAAGTCGTTGACTTAATGGAGAACCCGACACTAGCCCGCGGAGATCAGATACTCGCGATCCCGACGCTCGTGCGGAAGTTGCCGCAACCGATCAGAAAGATCATCGGCGATCTCTCCAATACAGAGCGTGTGCTGGTTGGTTTGGATATCCAACCACGGAGTAACTGAAAGCGTGTGTGCTAAATGCCACTAAGACGTGCGAAATACATTTTGCGTTTGTATGTCACTGGTTCATCCACTCGATCTTTGCGTGCCATCCACAACCTAAAGAAATTGTGCGATGAGTACTTAGCGGATGATTATGATCTGAGAGTGATCGACATTTACAAGAACCCGGATGCCGCGCGCCAGGAGCAGATTATTGCGGCGCCGACTCTGATAAGACATCTGCCGCGGCCCCTGCGCCGATTTATCGGAGATCTGTCAAATACACAGAAACTCCTGGTTGGGCTGGACATTGACCAGGGCCAGGAACCTGGCAAATTGGAATGACAAAGGCACGAGAAAGTTCAATACAGGAACAAGGCGCTGAAATCGACGAACTAAGGCGGCGCCTTGAAGAGGCAGAGGAAACTCTGCGCGCGATCCGGGAAGGTGAAGTAGATGCACTCGTGGTGGATGGTCCACGTGGCGAAGTCATCTACACAATGACCAGCGCCGACTATCCTTACCGGCTCATGATCGATGAGATGAACGAAGGCGCCGTCAGTGTCTCGCCCGATTCATTCATTCTCTACAGCAATCGTAACTTCGCTGGCATCCTCGGTTTGAATGGAAGTAACTCGACCGGAGTTCCTTTTGGTGACTATATCGTTCCCCGGATGCGTGAACAGTTTCTTCAGGATCTGCAACAGGCACGCGAACAAAGTATCAGGCGCGAATACACGCTCAGTCCCGGCAACGGCCGCGAGGTTCCCGTGCTCATGTCGTTTGCGAAACTACAGCCGCAGACAAACTCGATCGGCATTGTGGTTACCGATCTAACAGCGCAAAAAGCTTTGGAAGAGAAACTCCGCCAGGCGAAAAACGGACTTGAAGGGCAGGTCGCCGAACGCACGAAAGAATTGCGTGAGAGTGAGAGGCGTCTCTTTGGAATTCTCGAACACAGCGCCGCCGACTTGAAAGCAATGCGACGGCTCAACGAGATCGGCACGCTCTGCGCGAAAGAGGGCGATGACATTGACGGCTGTTTGAGAGATGTTCTCAACGTTGCGATCGAGATAAGCGGCGCAGACAAGGGAAACATTCAATTGCTCGATCGCGAATCGGGGACGCTTAGACTTTCGGCACAGAGTGGTTTCGAGGAGCCGTTTGTTGAGTTTTTCGAGAGTGTCATCGGCGACGATACTGCCTGCGGTGTGGCCCTGCGCTCTAAACAGCGCGTGATAATAGAGAACATCAACGAGAGCGAGATCTATGCGGGCAAGCATACGCTCGAGGCAATGCGCGAAGCAGATGTGCTGGCCGTGCAATCGTTGCCGTTGTTGAGCAGCACCGGCAATGTTCTCGGCATCATTTCTGTTCACTTTGGGCATGCACACCGGCCCAGCGAACAGGAGTTGCGTTTGATGGATCTCTTAGCGCGACAGACTGCCGATTATCTCGAGCGCAAGCGAGTCGAAGAAGAACGTGAACATCTGTTGGTCCGTGAGCACGAGTTGCGGCAAACGGCCGAAGAAGCTAACCGTTTGAAAGACGAGTTTCTGGCGATCATGTCGCACGAGTTGCGCAATCCACTCAACGTGATTCTTGGTTACGCGGAGTTGCTGTTGCGCATGGATGAGATCAAGGGGTCTCCCAATCTCCATCGCATGGCTGACGCAGTGAAGCGAAATGCAGTGGCGCAGTCAAAACTGATTCGCGATCTGCTCGATTTGTCACGCCTGCGTAGTGGCAAACTCGAGCTCAATCGCGAGACTGTTTCGCCCTTTGTCTCGATTGAAAACGCGATTGAGACTGTGCGCATCGATGCCGATAGCAAGGCCATTGAAATAACGGTTTCGGCGCCGGATGAAATGCTTTTCGTGCAGGCGGACCCGGTCAGGCTGGAACAGATTATCTGGAACCTGCTGAACAACTCGGTGAAGTTTACGCCGCGTGGCGGACGCATCGAAGTGCGTCTGGAAGAAGAGAATGACGAGATTGTGCTGACAGTTTCTGACAACGGTCAGGGAATCGATACTTCGTTCCTGCCTCATATTTTCGAGATCTTCCGCCAGGCTGACTCGCGGACGAATCGTTCGCAGGCGGGTATGGGCATCGGCCTCGCGGTGGTCCAACAGCTAGTTGAACTCCACGGTGGTTCAGTCAGCGCGTTTTCAGCGGGCACGGGCAAAGGCGCGACGTTCACGATCCGACTGCCGCGTAGTGCCGACTCGAAAAGGCCGTTGGCCCCAGTGCTCGCTCTGGGCAACGGAGCGCTTAGAGGATTGGACGTCCTCGTGGTCGATGATTCAGAG
>DATEWS010000849.1:0-5233 GCA_035257785.1 Pyrinomonadaceae bacterium | reverse complement strand
TTAGATAGAACAAGTCAGGAAGAGGGGCTCGCCCCCGCTGCTGGACTAATTCACTTAGCAGCGGGGGCAAGCCCCTCCTCCTGACTTGTTCTTTATGTTTGTTTTTTTGTGCCTCTTTGTGGAGGCTTCATATCTGCCGCTCTTTTGGAATCAGCGAGCGGTGAATGTGGATGGCGGCCATCGCGCCTTCGGCGGCCGCGACAACTGCGAGTTGGGATTGTGGGGTGACGTCGCCGGCCGCGTAGACCCCCACGACGCTTGTTTGCTGCGTGTCATCGACCCACACCAGGCCGCACTCAGGATCTAAACGACAGCCGAGTGTTTCGTGAAAGTCGGTCGCGAGCTCGGTGCCGAGGTTGAAGAAGAGCGCGTCGCATTCAAGCGGATCACCTTCCGAAAAGAGAACTCGCTGTAGCTGTCTTGCCGACATGTTGCCCTCAAGCGCAACGATCGCGTCGGTTCGTGTTGCGATATCGAGCGCACTTAACTTCGCGCGGTCATCGTGCGTGATCTCACCGCCATCAGTGAGCAGAGTTAAGTGCCTGGTCCAGGTCAAAAGGTTCGCAGTGAAGCCGGCGGCGTTATCGCCACTTGAGAGAACCGCGACTCGTTTGTCCTTCACTTCATAACCATCGCAATCCGGACAGTGATGCACACTCGTACCGTAAAACTCGCGAAACCCGGGACAGTCGGGAGTGAGATCACGAAGACCAGTAGCGAGTAACAAACGCCGCGCCTCGAAAGCCTTGTTCCCGGAAATCACACGAAAACGCTCTGCAGAAATCTTTTCGACAATATCGACCCCAGCCTCAACAATCAATCCGCCATAGCCAGTCACTTCATCGCGACCACGGGCGAGAAGTTCGAGCGGGCGGATTCCGTCATGCCCGAGGAAGCCGTGAATACCATGCGCGTATTCGTTACGCGGACTGTTGTGATGAAACGTGAGTGTGCGGCGGAGATAACGAGCGAGAAAGAGCGACGCAGACAGGCCTGCAGGGCCTGCACCGATGACGATACAGTCGTAAGGAGCATCAATCATTGAGCAGGCCGGATCCCTCGATCAGTAAACTCACACGTTCTTATCAACGCTTCTTCGAAGCCGATTTCTTGGACGACCGCGATCGCTTTGACGCTGACGATTTCGAACCGCTCTTCGACGAACTCTTCTTACCTGCTCTCGCTCGCTTCGCCGCTGTCGAAGCCGATTTTGTCTTCGACGCTGACTTCGTCGCGCCGCCGGATTTCTTTGCACTGGACGACTTGGAGCCGCGGAGCCCTTGCTTGCGTTTCTTCTCGCTCTCCATCTGCTCTCCGAGCGTCTCAATCTCCTCCGCGCTCAGCGCCGCACGGGCCTTTTTAAAGAGCTCGGTTTCCTCTTCCTCGACGTGGTGTTCGACGTTTTCTCGCAACACCTTCGCCTGCGCTTCCCACTCTTCGTTCGCGCTCTTAGCTTTATTCAACTCCGCGAGCAGCTTTTTGACGACGTCATGCTCTTCGTAAGCCTCGAGCACCAGTTCGTGCGTTTGCTTTGGATCCTCCAGCGCGGGGTAGAAGATCGTTTCTTCGATGTGAGTGTGCAGTTCAAGTTCCGCCTTGATCTGCGCAAACACTTGTAGCTTCGCCTTGCCATTTGCGGACTCTAACTGGTCAAACAGCTGAGCAACTTTCTGGTGATCAGTTTTTAGTAAGTTAAAGGCATCCATAGTTCTACTTACATCCTTTCTCCGGTTTGCAAACGGCTAAGCAAAAACGGGGCCGTATGTAAATGACCTAGGACCTAAAGCATTGCGCGTACAGTTTGCGTTTGAGGAAATACAAACTGTACGCGCTCGGTACAACAGGTGCTGTGATTTGCGTCGCGATCTAACTCTTCGACGTCGACTTCATCGCAGCCAGTTCTTTTTCAAGTTTCTGAATTTCTTCTTCAACGTCCGCTTTGAAATCTGTGTTCGGTACCGTACTCAACGATTTCTTCAGCGCCATGAGTCGAGCGACTACCAGCGCTTGATCCGCAGGGACGTTGATGTCAGGCGTCACGCCCGTGCCTTCCCAGTTCGTTTTGGTGATCGGACTGATCGCGCGTCCGGTTGGTACGAACATGCCGAAGTGTTCACTGATGCGGAAACCGCCGCCGGGATGCGCTCCGCCGCCGGTCGTCTCGCCGATGATCGTGGCGCGCTTGAGGTTCTTCAGGTTGTAAGTGAACTCTTCAGCGCCCGAGAACGTCCGCTTACTCGTAAGCACGTACACGTCTTTGTTCAGGTAACGCTTGCCCGGCACTTCCTTTTTGGTCCAGAACTCATCGGTGCGATTACCTTCGCGCCAGTAAAGATCATTCAGGTGAACTGGTTCCGGACCAAACAAGTAAGAACAGACGAGCGCGACCATCGCCGGATTTCCGCCGCCATTCTTTCGCATGTCGATGATCAGGGCGTCGGTCCCGTTAACGAAGTTCATGGCGGCAGCAACTGTGTCCGCGCCGAGTTCCTCGTCTGCGAAGTTAAAGAATTCGAGATAACCGATGTTGCCGGGCAGACGTTCGACTTTGCCGAAGCCGTGATTCAACCAGGTTAACGCGCGCTTCCTCTGTTCGCGTTCTTCGGCCGTTGGCTCGCGTCGCTGTCCGCGTTCGGGAATCGCCTCAAACGAATAGCGCACACGAAGATGCTTGTCGTGACTGACGGCTTGCAGATCATTCGTCAGCGTTGTCGCAAACTGCTTTGCACTTATAATCTGATTGTATTCGTTTTTGGCTACGCGTTCGCGAATCGCCGTTTCCATCTTCTTCGCCACGTCCGGGAAAACGTACGAGTCGTTAAGGCGTTTTAGAATCGTATCGATTACCTGTGTTCGGGTGGCGGCGTCGATAGTGAGATCCTGTTGTTCGGGTTGTGCGAAGCCAACGCTCACAACAGAAAGCGCGAATAAGGAAAGGACCGCCAGACGGCAAATGACGTTGGAGGCCGTTGATTTAAGCATTGATAGTTCTCCTTGTGTTAGTTAATCCTGTTTGCGACTGAGCAGTCCGCGCAGCATCAGGTTGGCTACGTCAGCGGTTCGCTGCTCGACTTCTTCACGTTCGCCTAATTCGCTGGTACTCAAACTGTAGGGCAACAGCCCGTTCGTGGCTTGCAACATCGCGTGCGCGGTGGCGTGCTCGTTGTCGAAACTGAGCTCGCCAGAGTCGCGGCCGGCAATTAGTACCTCTTTAAAGATTTGTGCTTCAGCTTCGAAATACTCTGCGCGACGTCGAAGCAAACCCGGACGCAGTGCGGCGAGAAGATCGTTAAGGCTCTGCGTATAGTGCTGGATGCTGTCGAAGCGAAACAACACGCGCGTCAGAAGCATCAACCGAAGTCGTTCGGCGGCGGTTGCTTCGGATTGGGCAATCTCGTTCAAACGACTATTCAGCCGCTCGACGATGCGATCGATGTGCGAGAGCACGACCTCTTCCTTACTACTGAAGTGCAGGTAGATGGTGCCCTTGCCGATGCCCGTCTCGACGGCGATGTCCTCGACGGTCATTTTCCGGTACCCGTAGCGCGCGAGCAGGCGGTCGGTAGCATCCAGGATCGCGTCCTTTACGGCTGACTTTGGTGCAATTGCGGCCATTTTGCTGAGACTTCTGAAACGTTGACTGCTGACCAGAATCGAATTTCAGTCAACTTAGACGAATGGGATGGAAAAAAGTTCCGAAGAAATCAATTAGCTGGATAATTTTTTTGATGAGTTGCGTGGTGACTTTCGTAAAGTGGGCTGTTCCTTCGTGAGGTCGATGATTTTGTTGTTTCGCATTACGTAAACTGGCGTTCCGGTTGCAATTCCGAGTTCGAGGGCTCGCCGCGCCGCTCGGCGCAAGGCGCGCAGCGTCTCTTTTGCTTCTCGTGACGGGGAACTGGCTCGACGGCTCACGTCCAACTACCTTCCTCTAGAATTAGTCGCGGCATATCGCCTGAATTATCGTACCACTCCCACCTATCAACCAAGTCCTTATAGATCTCTTGAAAGTTCCGCAAACCAGATTCAAACCGTCGACGCACAACAGCGCTCCCGACGTTGTGACCGCCTTGTTTGACTCTCGCAGCGACACGCGCGATTGCAATTTCAGGGTTCTGCAAGCTCAAAAATATCAGCTTCACGAGGTAGCCATCCATCCGCCATGCTGGAATTAGCCGCGCATAAACATGCCCACTCAACGTAGTTTCAAACGCAAAACTCTCGCCTTTGCGAGTGCGGCGCTGAATCTCTGCCAGCATGATGCGACCGGCCCGAATCGCCGCACGATCCGGATGAAAGGGCGACAATCCGGCAGCGATGAGATCTACATTAACAAAGTCCGGACAATTTGCTTCCTTCAACAAATATTCACGTGCAAAAGTCGTCTTGCCCGCTCCGTTTGGTCCAGCGACGATTATAATCCGCCGTTGCTTTGGCATCGTCTCGTATTATAGTCATGACCTAATCCATATTTTCCGTATAATCCGCGGTTAAATTTTTCGCAGTTGTCGATTTCGCGGATCCTCGTTCGACTTACTGTTAAGGAGAGGAACGAAAAGATGAGCAATGTACGAGTACTCGTAGGCACTCGCAAAGGGGCATTCATTCTGACTTCAGATGGAAAACGTGAGAAGTGGGACGTTAGTGGCCCACACTTCGCCGGATGGGAGATTTACCATATGAAAGGTTCGGCCGTTGATCCGAACCGGATTTACGCGTCGCAGACCAGCGGCTGGTTTGGTCAGATCATTCAGCGCTCGGACGACGGCGGCAAGACGTGGCTTCAACCCGGGACACCCGCCGGTGCACCCACGACCTCGCCCGAAGGTATGCCGATGGGCGAGAGCAATAAATTTGTTTACGACACATCCGACGAAACGGGCAAACCACTCACAACGCATCAGTTTTACGACGGCACTCCGCATCCGTGGGAGTTCAAGCGAGTGTGGCATCTTGAACCCTCACTCGATAATCCAGACACAGTCTATGCCGGTATTGAAGACGCTGCGTTGTTCCGTTCAACGAACGGGGGCCAGACCTGGCACGAACTTCCCGGTCTGCGCGGACACGGTACGGGTTCTCAGTGGCAACCCGGCGCCGGCGGTATGTGCCTGCACACGATTATCTTGGATCCCAACAACCGCGAAAGAATCTACGTTGCGATCTCGGCCGCGGGTGCGTTTCGCAGTGACGACAGCGGCGCGACGTGGAAAGCGATTAATCAGGGACTGCG
>DATEWS010000848.1:0-4123 GCA_035257785.1 Pyrinomonadaceae bacterium | reverse complement strand
ATGAGTTAAATGCATTTTGTGACTTATGTGCCTTTTTGTGGCCTCTTATTTAGAAGACAAACTTCGCCCCGAACTGAATGTCACGCGGGTTGTTACGTTGCGTCGTTACCAGACCGAACGCCGCGTTCGGCGCCGCCGCGGTTCCGGGATTCAGACCCATGCCCGCTCCGAAGTACGGATGATTGAACGCATTCAGCGCCTCAGCACGCAACTGAAGCCGGCGCGACTCACCCATACGGAAGTTCTTCGTCAACGACAGGTTCGCAACTGAGTACGGCTGGTTGCGCAGGCTGTCGAGTGTAGTCGGAACGTTACGCAAACTAAACGCAGTGAGCGTTACAAGTCCAGGCGCATCAATCGCGGATCGATCAATACCAAACTTTCCACCCTGACCATCGCCGTCACCGAGACGGCTCGTGATCGTCGAAACGTCGCCCGGGAAGTAGAGATTGTTCCCACTTAGCAGAAACGGCTCGCCGCTCTGCCATTCGTAAGTACCATTTACCTGCCAACCGCCGGCAAACGCATCGACCACGCGATTCATGCTGTTGCCGAACTTGCGTCCGCGACCGATCGGTAATTCATAAACGCCCGCGAACGTAAAACGGTGCTTACGATCGAAAGGCGAAATACGATCTTCAAGAACAGTGTCGCTTGGATTCAGATATCCGAGCTTCTCGCGCAGGTTCGAATAGGTGTACGTCGCAGTCAGCGTCACGTCAGTGGCGAAACGCTTGTCGACCTGCATCTGCAACGACTGGTACCGGTTGGTGCCGTTGTATTCCTGAATCCAAAGGTTCGTGAACTGCGGAAACTGGAGCAATGATTGAGCGCGCGTGATCGTGGTTGCAGTATTGAAAGCACTGCCACCCGGTACGAGATTGCGGAACGGGTTCGAAATCGTTGCGGTGAGGAAAGTATTCGCTGCTGTATCCGACGTTTGATCGGTGCCGAGGAACTGTCGCGGCACGAAGTTCAAGTTTCTGCTGACTGGAAGATCGTAGCCAGTGGCGCGGATGAAGTTGGCCTCAACCACGATGCGTCCTGGCAACTCGCGTTGAATACCAAAAACAAACCGCGCGAACTTCGAATTCTTTCTCAGCAGTCCGATGATCGGAGCAGTATCGCTCGCGACATCCGCGCCGATTCCCGTTAACAAACCCAGACTCGAGCCGAACGAAGGTTGCAGACCACTCAATCCATTCGGGAATGGATTCGTAAGTGTTGCGACAAACGTCAGACCATTATTGTTTGAGGGAACGAACGGCGTAGTGCCTGCGAATCCGACCTGCTGCGGAGTCTCGATCATGAACGGCGCCATGAAAATTCCGAAGCCGGCGCGCAGCACTGTCTTTTCATTCAATTGATACGAGAGACCGAAACGCGGTTGGAAGTTACTGCGATCCGCTTCCCAAACGTTGCGATTGTCTTCGTTGGCAAACGTGTAGCCACCGAGCACATGGAAGTTCGCGGGCGTCACGACGAAGTTTGCCGGGTTCGCATTAAACGCGGTGGTGTAAGCAGCGCGCACCTGCGGTTCGATCGGACTCGGCGTGCCGAAGTCAAAGCCGCGCAGGATGCGGTTGTATCGTTCAGTCAATCCTTGCTCGAGATCAAAACGCAGACCGAGATTCAGCGTCAGGTTTCGGGTGACGCGCCAATCGTCCTGGAAGAACATACCGTGATAGAGCGATTGGACCGAGTAGTTGATCGAGTTGTCAATCTGGCTTGCGTTGCCGCCCGATCCAGTTGTCGGAATGCCGAGCAGGAATGCAGCGACGTCACGACCAAACGTATTGCGCAGCGTGCTCGATGAGTTCGATGCGGGCGCTGTAAACGTGCCGTCAAAGAAGAACTGACCGCCTTTGTAAGCGTCGGTACTGAAGTTTTCGCGCACGACACGAAAGTCGTAGCCGTACTTCAACGTGTGGTTATCGACGACTTGCGTCAATGTTGGTTGAATCGAGCCCATGTAGAACGGACGAATGCGACCTTCGTTCCAGTCCGAGCGTGTCGCACCGAGAGTCGATCTGATTGGCCTGGTGGCATCAAGGTTTCGAATCATGATGCGTGGCAAATATTGATAGCCGCGCATCGCTGCGAGTGAAGCCGCGCCGAAACCAAGCGTCGCCGGATCGAAGAGCTCGGCCGGGCGGCGTTCCTGCACGAAGCGATTCAAGCTGACGCGAATGTCGAAGACGAAATTCGAAGTCAGCGTGTTGGTGTAATCGATATTGCCGCCGTCGTTGGTGCGATATTCAAACCCGCGCGTGATCGGGAAGCCGTTGACTTCGCCGGCCCAGTCCTGACGATCCTCGGGATTGAAGCTGTGATAGTACTTGCCGAAGATCGATTGGTTGTCGCTGATGCGATGATCGATGCGCGTCAACCACGCACGATAATTCTGATGGCGCAGTTGGTTCGAGAAGAAGTTGTTCTGCGTGCCGTTGCCGACTCCGGCGATGTTCGGCAGCGGATAGTACTTGATCAAGTTTGCAGCAACAGGATTGATAAAGCTTGAGGGAATGATGTTGCACTGGGAGTTGGCCGGCAACGCACCTGAGGTCGGACAGTTAAAGGAACTGCGGACCACGTTGCTACCGCTTTGCGTTCCGGAAAACGGATTGAAGATCACGGTATTCGCTGAATTGGCGATGTTGTTGCGATTGACGATCAGCGCAGAGAAATCACCGCGGCGCATGGCTTCAGTCGGCACGGTGAAGACCTGCGGCTCAGCGATGTTGTCTTTCAAACGTTCATACGAGAGCAGAAAGAACGTGCGATCGCGCCCGTCGTAAATCTTCCCGAGCGAGACTGGACCATTAACAACGCCGCCGAAGCGGTGATAAGTCCTGATCGGTCGCGCTTGATTGGCTGCGTTGCCGAAGAAGTTGTTGGCATTGCGACTTCGATCGCGATTGAAGTACCAGCCCGAGCCGTGCAGGTCGTTTGTTCCGCTCTTCACGGCCACGTTTACTGTCGCCCCCGCGGAGTATCCTTGCTGTGCGTCGAACGCATTTGTTTGCACTTTAAACTCCTGCACTGCATCAGACGGAGGAGAGAAACCCACGCCGCCGTCGAATGCGTAGTTCGGAGAGCCGTCGAGCGTGATCTGATTCGCTCCGGTGGCGCCGTTGGATCGAAACGCCGCGAGATTGCCGTTCGACGTTGGTCCAGTGAAGAGTGGATTGCCGGTGTAAGCGATGCCGGGAGCAAGCGTCGCGAGTTGATATGCCGTTCCTTCGGTGAGTGGCAGCTCGCTAATCTGTTTACCGGTCACGACGGTTCCTGTGTTCACGGTGCCGGTATCGAGTGTCAGTCCCGAAGCAACGGTAGTGACCATCGCGGTCACACCGATTTCCAACTGCACGTCTAGTGTCAACTTGTCAGCCACGCGTACCTGAATGCCATCACGCACCGCGGTGTTGAAGTTTTCCTTCGTCACGGTCAGTTGATATTTACCGGGCGGCAGGAGCGCGAAGTTGTAAGTGCCATCTTCGCCGGTCGTAGTGTTTGAGACGATGCCGGTCTCAACGTTTTTAATTTCGACTTTACTGCCGGGAACGACGGCGCCATTGGGATCTATGATCTTGCCGGCGAGTGAGCCTCTAAACTCCTGGGCGGTTGCGGTGAAAGCAGCGAGAATCAGCAGTAAACCGGCCCAAAAAACTCGTCCGTTCGGGTACGCTGTAATCATAATTTGTTCTCCATCGTGGCGACGGCTGAAATCATGCTCGCCGGCCCGGTTTAGGTCGATTGGTATGACCAATAGTTAGCGGCAGTGGCGCATGGCATAGCCTGACCTCAAGACCTTGGAAGCCAGGGACATTTGCTTTGGAAGCCACCGGAACTCACTCGCTTGTTGTTGTTCTATGCGATGGCGGAGGTGTCGACGTCATCGCTTGTTTGCGTTTGTAGGCCGCGTATTTTGCCTCAGCAGATTGTTCACTGTCAAGACAAATTAATGACCAATCAGATTAATCTTTAACGTGCGGTAAGACCAATTCGAGCGCAAAGAGAGCGTGAGTCCAGCGCCAATCGAGTGCAAAGACAGCGTCAGTAAGCGCCAAAGGCGCGGCAATATGACAGCCAGGGGCAAGCGCGAAGCGAAGCGGAGCGCGTC
>DATEWS010000847.1:0-7806 GCA_035257785.1 Pyrinomonadaceae bacterium | reverse complement strand
AAACAAAAGATTCTCTCGCAGCGAGAGAAAATCAAACAGTTTATGAGTACTGAACCAAACAAAGTCATTTATTCAATGGTCGGCGTCAGCAAGTTCTACGACAAGAAGCCGGTCCTCAAAGACATCTATCTTTCATACTTTTACGGCGCGAAGATTGGCGTGATTGGATTGAACGGCTCCGGCAAGTCTTCCCTGCTTCGCATTCTCGCGGGCGTCGACAAAGACTTCAACGGCGAAACAGTCATCTCGCCGGGTTTCACCGTCGGATATCTCGAACAGGAGCCACTGATCGACGACTCACGCACCGTTCGCGAAGTCGTCGAAGAAGCAGTCAAAGAAACTATCGCTCTGTTGAAAGAGTATGAGGAGATCAACGCGAAGTTCGGCGAAGAGATGTCTGACGATGAGATGTCGGCGCTGCTCGAACGCCAGGGCGAGGTCCAGGAAAAACTCGACGCAGCGGACGCATGGGATCTCGATTCACGACTCGAGATGGCGATGGACGCGCTGCGCTGTCCGCCACCTGACACCCCCGTGAAAGTTCTTTCGGGCGGCGAGCGCCGTCGTGTCGCGCTCTGTCGTTTGTTGCTTCAGAAGCCTGACATTCTTTTGCTCGACGAGCCCACGAACCACCTCGATGCCGAGTCAGTGGCGTGGCTTGAACATCACTTGCAAAGTTATGCGGGAACGATCATCGCCGTCACTCACGATCGCTATTTTCTCGACAACGTCGCCGGTTGGATTCTCGAACTCGATCGCGGCCAGGGCATTCCGTGGAAAGGAAACTACACCTCGTGGCTCGAACAAAAACAGGAACGGCTGCGACGCGAAGAGAAATCAGAAACTGAACGACAGAAGACCCTGCAACGTGAGCTTGAGTGGATTCGCATGTCGCCGAAGGCGCGTCACGCCAAAGGCAAGGCGCGTATCAACTCATACGAAGACCTCCTGCGGCAGGAAACGGAGAAGCGTCGCGAAGATCTCGAGATTCACATTCCCGCTGGACCACGTCTCGGCAACGTCGTCATCGAAGCCGAACACGTCAACAAAGCGTATGGGCCGAAGTTGCTCCTCGTTGACGATATGAACTTCTCTCTTCCGCCGGGCGGGATTGTCGGCGTCATTGGTCCAAACGGCGCTGGCAAGACGACGTTGTTTCGCATGATCACCGGACAGGAAGAGCCTGATGCGGGCACGATTCGCAAAGGTGAAACGGTGCTGCTGGCTTATGTCGATCAGAGTCGCACACTCGATCCTGAGAAGACGATCTGGCAGGAAATTAGTGGCGGCGAAGACATGTTGAAGCTCGGAAACCGCGAAGTCAATTCGCGTGCGTACGTGGCTCGATTCAATTTTTCCGGTTCGGACCAGCAGAAGAAAGTCGGGATGTTGTCGGGCGGCGAACGCAATCGCGTGCACCTCGCGAAGATGTTGAAGGAAGGCGCGAACGTGCTTTTGCTCGATGAGCCGACGAACGATCTCGACGTCAACACCCTCCGAGCGCTCGAAGAGGCACTCGAAAACTTCGCGGGCTGCGCGGTGGTCATCTCGCACGATCGCTGGTTCCTAGATCGCATCGCGACTCACATTCTTGCGTTTGAGGGTGATAGTAAAGTGTTCTGGTTTGAGGGCAACTATTCCGACTACGAAGCCGATCGCAAAGCCCGCCTCGGCCCCGCGGCTGAGACGCCGCATCGAATTAAGTATCGTCAACTCACACGATAAATTAGCCACGGATGACACAGAAAAAATCCGGATTAAATCTGTGTAATCCGTGGCTAAGTTTTGTTACGCAGCGGCGTATTGCGAGGGATTTTCCTTGACCTTCTCCGCGCACTCATCACAACAAACCGTGATCTCTTTGCCGGCCACGGTCACTTTGATGCCGCCATCGTTGATCGCCCAATCACAGACCGGACATTTGCTCGTGTTCATCGCTTCGTCTCCCTTGATATGAAATAACCAACGGCGACAAAGTAGCAACGATTACGAAACCCGACTTCCAGAATCTTGCTTTTTCTCACGCATCTCCGACGGCGACTTACCGAACTCACGCCGGAACGCGTCAGTAAAATGACTATGACTCGAGAACCCAAGCTCCAGCGCCACCGTAGTGAGATCACCATCGAGCCGCTCGAGCGACGCGCGCAGTCGCAGTTGCGTGAGATAGCGATGCACGGGAACGCCCGTGTGTTTCTGAAAGACGCGCGCAAAGTGAAACGGCGACACGTTAACCGCGCGCGCAACATCGTCGAGCGTGATGCGTTCACTCATGCGCGCGGCGAGGTAAGTCTTCGCTGCTTCAGTACGCTCGGCGTGATCAGCGTCCGTGCCTTCGCGCTTCGGCTTGTGCGCGCCGCGATGCACGAACGCCGACTCGAGCACGTCAGCCACTAATTGCAGCGCTGTAACGTCAGCCCACAACGGCTCCAGAGGCTCCCGCGTTTCGAGACGTTGCACGAGCTCGCGATGTCGCCAGAAAACCCGACTGTCGCAAGGTCCTGTAACAAACCGAAAAGGCTGCTCGGGATGTTCGTCGATCGTTGGATCGAGCTCGCGAACTATGTCGTTGAGGACGCGTGGAGACACCGTGAAAACAGTGCCGCGATCGCCACAATCAGCCGGATGACTGACGCGATACGTCGAGTCGCGCGAGAAAAACACGGCCTGGTTCACATCCGCAGTCACAGCGCGGCGACCGAAATGTCGCGCGAAAGCACCGTGACGCATCAAGACGATGTTGTTGCTGTCGGAGAGTTCCTCACCGCCGGGACCACTGCGCTCGATGTGGCAACAGTAGTCATGCACGCTGATGATCGGACTCTCGTACAGCGGCCGAAAAACTATTTCTTTATCGCGCTCGTAAGGCACAAGTGGTATCGTACTACGCCACAAACTTTAGCCACAAAAAGGCACAAAAATGAATAAGCACAAACCTGTTTACGTTCTGACGATTTTGCTGCTCACATTCGCTTCCGCGCTTGCCCAGGACACGAGCGAGATCAGAAACTTTCTGCGCGTGAACAAGGACTTCTGCACCGGCGGCCAGCCAAAACTCGAACACCTCGAAAAGTTAAAAGCCGAAGGCGTGAAGTCGATCCTCAACCTGCGCCAGCCGAGCGAGCATCGCGCCGCCGAGGAAGAGGCCAAAGCAAAAGAGCTCGGGCTGCGCTACTTCAACATCCCCGTCGCTTACGGAAATCCAAACGAAGAACAGGTCGCAGAGTTTCTGAAAATCACCGACGACACGGACAACCGTCCGATCTTTATCCATTGCACTGCGGCGATTCGTGTCGGCGCGTTCTGGATGATCAGGCGCGTGTTGCGCGACGGCTGGAAGGTTGAAGACGCACAAGCCGAAGCCGAGAAGGTTGGCTTGCGCGAGAGTCCACACTGGCTCGAGTTCGCGCGCAACTACATTGAGACGCATCGCAGCAAAGCTTCGATACCGTCGCATCCTTTGTCGTTCGGCGCGTTTGTCGCACGTTTCGATCCGGCAGGTACGTTCACGCTCGAAGGCGATCGCTGGCCTAAGCTCAACGGAAGCTGGAAAGCTCAGGGTGACGAGGTTGAACTCGCGATGAGTGGTGGACCAGGTGGTTGCGATACTCCCGGAAAGTATCGCTTCAACACTGACGGTAAACACGTCTCGTTTGATCTCGTGGCGGATCAATGCGTGCCGCGCCGGATGATTATCGATCGCAGCACGTGGATTCCGGCGGGTGAGACAGTTACGAGACCGCCACGCAAGATCACGCTTACTTCGCACGCGCGTCCACCAACTCGCCCGGCGTCGGCAAAAGGAAGCTGGCCGGCTTTCCGTGGTCCACATGCGTCGGGCATCGCCGATGGACAAAACCTGCCTGACGAGTGGAATGGCAAGACTGGTCAAAACATTCTCTGGCGTACGCCGATTCCCGGCCTGGCGCATTCGAGTCCGATCGTTTGGGGTAATCGGGTTTTTGTGACGAGTGCGATCAGCAGCGATCCCAAAGCGTCGTTTCGTCCCGGGCTTTACGGCGACGGAGATGCGTCGAAGGACCATTCGCGTCATCGCTGGACCATCTACGCAGTCGACAAGCAGAGCGGCAAGGTCCTGTGGGAACGGGTGGCGTATGAAGGCGAGCCACTCGAGAAACGCCACATTAAAGCAACGTATGCCAACTCAACGCCGGCAACCGACGGTCGCATCGTCGTCGCCTGGTTCGGATCGCAAGGCGTTTACGCGTACGACATCAACGGAAAGTTTCTCTGGAAAGTCGATCTCGGCCGTCTCGACTTCGGCGCCTACGATATTCCGACCTACGAGTGGGGTTCGGCGAGTTCGCCAATCATCTGGAAAGATCTGGTGATCCTCCAGTGTGACACGCAGACCGATTCATTCATCATCGCGCTCAACGCGAACACAGGTCAGACAGTTTGGAAAACAGATCGTGACGAGATTCCGTCGTGGGGCACGCCGACAGTTGCGACCACTTCGAAAGGCGAAGAGCTAATCGCGAACGCCTCGAACTTTATTCGCGGATACGATCCCCGGACTGGCAAAGAGTTATGGCGACTCGGACGCAGTTCGAAGATCACTGCGCCAACGCCGATCTTCGCCGACGACATCCTCGTCGTCGTGAGTGGTCGTGGACCAGAGCGACCGATCTTCGTCGTCAAAGCAGGCGCTCGCGGCGATCTCACTTTGCCCGAAGGAAAGACGAGTAGCGAAACGGTCATGTGGAGTCGAACTGGTCGCGGATCGTACATGCCGACGCCGTTGATCTACAACGGCATTCTCTACGTGCTCGCGAATAACGGAACGTTCGATGCGTACAACCTGAAAACGGGCGACGAGATTTATCGACAACGTCTCTCGACGGTTGGCAGCGGCTTTAGCGCGTCGCCAGTCGCTGCGGATGGAAAGATTTATCTGTCAAATGAAGACGGCGAGATCCTCGTCGTTTCCGCGGGCGAGAAGTTCAATCACATCGCGACGAACTCGATGGGCGAGCTGTTAATGGCGACGCCGGCGTTGTCCGACGGAGTGATGTACGTGCGTTCCGCGGGGAGTCTGTTTGCGATCGGCCGCAAGAAGTAGGCTCACCTCTGCGTTCTCTGCGGCCCTCTGGCTCTCTGCGTTGAAGATTGCTTTTTGACGCAGAGGCCGCAGAAGGCCGCAGAGAACGCAGAGGAAAATGACACCTTATGACAACTGGACGAATGGAGGCATTCAGTGATGGTGTGATCGCGATCATCATCACCATCATGGTCCTCGAACTGCGCCCGCCACACGTCGCTGATCTCGCAGGTCTGCGGCCATTGCTTCCGGTTTTGGCCAGCTACGTGATGAGCTTCATTTTCATCGGCATTTATTGGAGCAATCATCATCACCTCCTGCATGCCACCGAACACGTCGACGGTCGCGCACTCTGGGCGAACCTGCACCTGCTTTTCTGGTTGTCGTTGGTTCCGTTTGTGACGGCATGGATGGGCGAGAACAACTTCTCGCAGTGGCCGGTCGCGCTTTACGGCGCGGTGCTGCTGTTGGCCGCCATCGCCTATACGATCCTGGTGTGGGCCCTGCTCGCAACACACGGCAATGATATGTTGGCCGAAGCGCTCGGTTCAGACTTTAAAGGCAAGATATCGATGGTGATCTACTTAGTTGCAATTCCACTCGCGTTTGTGAGGCCGTGGATTTCGTGTCTGATTTATATCGGGGTGGCGGCGATGTGGCTAATTCCCGATCGGCGTATCGAGCGCAAGATCACCTAGTTATCCACAGATTACACAGATTATTCTTAAAGCATCTGTGTAATCTGTGGATTATTTAGACTGTGAAATCAATTAACGCAGCACCTGGAGGTCGCCGCCCGACTCTTTGATTTCAGGGAAATCGTAAGACGAGAGCGGGAAGTTCTGGCAAGCGACGATCTTGCTGACGGGCATTTTGAAACCCACGTCATCTTTTCGCTCGAAATCGGTTGCCCACCACGTCAGGCTGGCGCCGTTGTCTTCTTTAAGTTCGGCGTCACTTGGAGTCCAGCCTGTCGCCGGTATCTGATAGATTCCCCACGTGAGTCGATCTTTATCAAGACCGTTGTCTTCGACGACGAGCAACATGCGCTGGCCGATATTGCTTTTGACGTTCGAATCGTAAACCTCGCCGCTCATCACGGCCCTGTTATCAACCGTCATCATGCAATCAAATTTTGCTTTGACAAATACACCCTCGGTTTTCGGAGTTTCCCCATTGTCAGGATCGTCGACCGGAACTGCTACCGGATCGCTGTATGTCATGTCACCCGTTGCTTGACCGTCTAACCCTTCTTTCGCATTGAATTCCACGAATCTCGTCGCCCCGTCATCCAGTACAAACTTTAAAGAACCGGTGGCTGAAGATCCCTCGGCGCCGGCAAATACCAGATTTGGTAAAGCCAGACACACGATGAACAATGCCAATACAAAAGCGCCTATAATGCTCTTCATTTGAGAGGTCTCCTCGTGAATTACAAAGTTTTTTGGTAGGTCGGTGTATGAGGACTTTGATGCATCAAAGCCAAATCGCACCACACGACAGAATGTACAAAGATAAGCACTACACACTAACGCGTAATTTTTTTCCTTTTCTGGTCACACTTTTTTTCGTCGGGCTTTGCGCGCCGGTTTACGGCGCGACACCGTCACAGGGAGGCCGAATTACCGGCAAAGTAGTTGCCGATATCCCAGACCAGCGCAAAGCTCTTGCGGGAGTAGTCGTCACTCTGAGCGGTGAACGACTCGGTGATAAGAGACTTCAGAGCGTCAGCGACATGGAAGGTCAGTACGACTTTCCGGGTCTGATAGCGGGCGAGTACATAGTAACGGTTGAGTTTTCGGGTTTCAAGAAATATGAGAGGAACCTGAGTGTTCAGATCGATGCCACAGTTGAACAGGACATTCTTTTGCAGCCCGTGCCACTCAGTGAAACCGTTACGGTCAAGCAAGATCCCACTGATGGAGTAAAAACCGAATCAACTACGCCGTCAGTGATCACTGAACGAGCGTTGCAGGACGCGCCGTTGATCGATTCGAGATTTCAGGATGCACTGCCTTTACTTCCCGGAGTCGTGCGCGGACCTGATGGCAATCTCAATATTAAAGGCACGCGACCGAGCCAGAGCGGCATTCTGGTTTCGAGTCTGAACGTTACCGATCCGGTCACCGGCGCACCGGCGATCGAGTTGCCGCTCGACGCAGTCGATACAGTGCAGGTTTATTCAAATCCGTATTCGTCGGAGTTTGGAAAGTTTGCGGGAGCGGTGACGACGATCGAGACACGCTCAGGCAGCAACGATTTGCGTTACCTATTTCTCGGCGTGTTGCCGCGACCGCGCTGGCGCGACGGTAAGATCTACGGCATCGGCGCCGCGACGCCCCGAATCGCTGTCGGTGGTCCGATCAGGAAAGACAAACTCTTTTTCTTTCAGAGTCTCGAATATCGTTTCATTCGCACAAACGTTCCGAGTCTCGAAGCACTGGAAGAACATCAGCGCGACATCAAGCGTGAGAGCTTCGATTCGTTTTCGCGACTGGACTACGTAGTCAACAACAACAACCGGCTCACCGCGAGCTTCTCAATTTTTCCGCAGAAGTTTGACTACTTCAATCTCAACACGTTCAACCCGTCAGACACGACTGCGAACTTTCATCAACGCGGCTGGTTTCTCGCGTTCAACGAGCAGACGACGTTCAAGTCGGGCGCGTTGCTGCAATCGAGTTTCAGTGTCAAACAGTTTGACGGCGACATCTTCGGCAACAGTGGCGCGCCGTATCAGATAA
>DATEWS010000846.1:0-10500 GCA_035257785.1 Pyrinomonadaceae bacterium | reverse complement strand
TTCGCGCTCGTGGCAGCCACTTCGCGCGATCCGAAACTCCGCTTGCTGGGACGCGAACGTGCGAAACAACTCTTACGCCGGTGGTCTCAGATGCACCCGATTGTGCCTGCCGATGTGAATTCAGATCTGCTGCACGAGTTTGTCCTCGTTCATTATGCGCAGCGTCGTATTGGTTTGCGCGACCTCGCGAATGTGACATCTGTCAGGCTCGCGGCGCGCAACTTTTCACCCTCCGATCTGCTTGGCTTTGACCCTTCCAAAGAGCCTCCACCGGATGATCTGCCTTATGCGTGCGACTGCACGTTTCAGAATCCGCGCGGGCGCAAGGTTTGTACGCAATGCAAGCGCCGCTTGCGAATCCGCACCCGCTATAAAGTATGGATGGAAGCGCTGGCGAATACATATGTGGCCGAACGATGTGGAGTGGTTTTCGGGGCCCGATATGCAGACGTGCTGAAGTGGATTCCGGTCATGCGACCGTATCCTACTAACGATGGCGACGTGGGGGTTCTTCGCGATGCGATCTATGCAGTAACACACATCGTCTACACGTTGAACGACTACGGCACTTACCGGCTGCCGCGCCGTTGGCTACCGAGGGAGTTTGCATTCCTGAAAGCTAATGTAACGAGCGCGTGTACGCGAAACGATCCGGAGATATTGGGCGAGTTGCTTGATTCGCTGAAAGCTTTGGGTTTGGGAGCCAATCATCCTCTCATAAAGCGCGGCACCAGCTATTTGCTGGCGGCGCAGAACGAGGACGGCAGTTGGGGTGACGCGAGTGAGGACAATGTACGAACGCGTTGCCACACCACCTGGACAGCGATCGATGGCCTGCGCACCTACGCCTGGCGCGGCGAACGCCAGATCCACCCATTGCGAAAGATGAAAGAAATTCGCCTGACTTGTTCCACCTAAGCGCCGCTACCCGCAATTGAAATTATTCATGATGTTGTCTTTTTTGAATCTGCCCCAAAACAACCGCGAAATCTCCTGCGCAATGCGGCAGGTAGTAAACTGCTTGTCGCCAAAATCGGCGTTACTTAAGACAACAATACCCAAACTCTCCCACTTATTCGGGTCCACAGCCTTACCCGGTTTAGGTACAGGCCACCTTGAACCGCGCGCGAAGTAGTTACGCCAGCCCAACCACTCGCCGCGATGATATTCAGCACGAGTTTCATAGGTAGTAGTGACTGGTCCGTTCTTACCCTCGACTATCTTTTTGTATTTGTCGCGACGTAGATTCCAGCCGGCGCCATAGTTCACATGCTTGCCCTTTTTGATCATGACCGGCGACCAGAGAATGTCCCGAAAGTTGAAACCCTCGCCGTATTCCTTGGCCTCTTCCGGAAAGCACAAACCCATTAGATCGACCAGACTCAGACTCAACTCCCAGCGTAATAAGTCTTTAATCGTCGAGTGAACATTTCCATCGCCGGTGATGAAGTTCAGGGGAGTGTAACCGACTGGTACGAATCGTCCATTCACGCGGTTGTAGCACTTAGCGTGATTGACGATTTGTCGAGCGCCGGCAGGGAAACTAACGCTTTCATCAAACGCATAACTATCTTTCATCTTCATGTCTTTAAAAAAGACCTTATTGAGGTATTCACTGAGCCGGTGGCCGCTTACTTTTGCCACCAACTCTGCGAGTATGACGTAGCCTGAATTCGAATATTCATACTCCGTGTCGGGAGCGCGAGGCAGGAGTTTCTGTGTTGCAATCCATTGCATCACGTCTTTGTTTGTAAGCTCCCTCTTTCTTCTAAGCCCCATTTGTGGATACCAGTGATCGGGCTTTGCCAAAACCCGATCGTACCAATCTTCGTTAGCTCGTCTCGACGCTACGTAGATGTCGGTGTAAGAGGGCAATGCGGAAGTGTGGTGGAGCAGGTCCTCAACGGTGATGGAGTCGGCGTAACGTGGAAGTCTTTTGAAGTACTTCGAGAGATGATCGTTCAGATCGAGCTTCTTATCGAGAACGAGATTGAGAACTGCGATAGCCGTAAACTGCTTGGACAATGATCCCAGATCGAAAACGGTATCGGGTGTTATTGGTACTCCCGTCTCAAGATTCGCATACCCGTAACAGTTCAGATGTATGAGCTGCTGGTTCTGTCTGACCGCCACGGCTACACCCGGAAAGGGCTCGTTCTCACGTGGCTTGACCACCTCGGTGACGATCTGATCGATAATCTGCTCCTGCGGCCAGCAATGCGGGTCTACATGAAAGAACTCGAAGAGGTCTTGCTTTTTTCGTTTGTGGACTTTTCTAGAAGCCATCGGATGCCTCCGCCAGGGGATTCGGTTTCACCAATGTCAGGAAAGATACTTAAGATGGGTTCATCTTCAAGATTGAAAAAATTTGCTGGAACCTTCGGCATGAGTATGCCACGAACTATGGCTCTTACGATCATAAACCTGCTTATCTCGACTATGTCGGACGCCGAATCCGCCCTTCAGCTCACTTGCGATCACGGTTCATAGCCGGGACGCTTCGAAGATGGGATGGGGAATCCCAAAAGTGAGAACCAATTAGCGTCCGTTGAGGTAGTCTGCGTGCATTTCTGAACATAATCGTCTCATACGCGCTGGCCATTGGTGGCATAGTTTTTGACTTGCGATTGTCACCAAGGTTCTTAGTACCTGGCCCTAAGGTGGATTCCTCCTGATGCAAGCAACGACTGTTATCAATCCGCGAACCCTAATCGCCGACGACCAGCCAGATGTCTTGATGGCCCTCTCGCTGTTGTTGAAGAACGCAGGACATGAAACAGAGGCGGTCACGTCACCCGCAGCGGTCATTGAAGCTCTCACGAAACGTGACTTCGATGTGGTCCTGATGGATCTCAACTATGCGCGTGATACGACTTCAGGTCAGGAAGGATTGGACTTGCTGACCAGCATTCAAGAAATAGATAGAAGTCTACCCGTTGTCGTGATGACGGCATGGGCCAGCGTTGAATTGGCAGTTGAAGCGATGCGCCGCGGAGTGCGCGATTTTGTGCAGAAGCCCTGGGAAAACCGGCCTCTCCTCGAAACTCTTGAAACCCAGATTCAGAATCGACGGGCGGAGCGAAGACGAAGTGAACTGCGTACGAAGAGACGGATACTGAATAAAAATCTGCATCGGGAACTGGCTGACGCTGCTGAGATTCAGAGAGGTTTACTTCCAAAGACCTTTCCGCAACTCAATGGCATTCAGATTTCCGCAGGATGGAAACCTGCGAGTTCGGTCGGTGGTGACTACTTCGACGTTCTTGAATTCTCAGAGCATCAGATTGGTATCGCGATAGCTGACGTGGCTGGCAAAGGTTTGCCGGCGGCGATGTTGATGTCAAATCTTCAGGCCACGTTGAAATCGTGTAGCTCACCGGATGTTTCGCCAGACAAGTTGTGCGATCGCATCAACACGATCGTGTGTGGCAATACGAACGATCGACAGTTCATCACGTTCTTTTACGGTCTGCTCGATGTACAAGAGCGAACCTTCACTTATTCCAACGCCGGACACAATCCACCGCTACTCATTCATCGCGACGGTGATTTGCAGCAACTCACCGAAGGTGGTCGCGTGCTCGGAGTCCGAGCGAATCAGGATTACGGTCACGACACAATCAGTTTGTCGTCGGGGGATCGCCTCGTGTTCTTCACCGATGGATACACCGAGGCGCGCAATGCAACTGGTGAAGAATTCGGTGAGCAGCGGCTATGCGAGTTTTTGCTAGACCAGCGACATCTCAGCGCCGTCGAGCTGCAAGCGAAAGCTATGGAAACTGTCACTGAGTTTTGTAGCGGGAACTTTCTTGACGACGTAACGATGATGGTGCTGGCGCTTGAGTAATCCCGTGTAGGCGCCTCTCTACAGGCAATCAGGATGTCCGCAGCTACAGTTCTTCTCACTCCCACCCGCTGCGTTCCTACAGTGTAAGCTGCAATACTCATCATCGGAGGGTCGCGGACATTTGCACGGCGTATGAGCGCATTTTTCGGTGGACTGAGCGTTATTCATTCTCGCCTCCCAAGCTACGGATAGCGACATGGTGGTGCATTGTCGATTTACCGCGCCTTATATCACTCAACCGAACGCGAATCAACAAGGCGAGAACAAGAACGCGCCTGGCGAGTGTCAATCGCGAATACCTGGAGTGGGATCTACGATCTACTTCAGTTTGCGCTTGTATTCCTCGAGCGTGCGTTCCACCTTTCGCAGGTGAGCTTCGGGAGCGGAACCAAGCTCCCGTGGACTCTTGCTGGTGAACAGGCGAAAGCCGACATAACCTGCCAGACCCAAGACGGCAATCAGCATAAGGAACTGAAGCATTGAGTAGACCAAACCGATGACTGCCAGGAGGCCCAAGGCGCCGAGAACAACGGCTATCAGGATCAGAATCGTTTTGATTTTATCCATGAGCAATTACACCGATGAGTTTTGGCTACGTTATCAAGATTGTATCAATGCGTCCAGCGGTTCCACCGTTAGGAAATATGTTTAGTTGGGGAGAATACTGCTATGACTTCATCTTATGAAAGTGCAGATCTGATCCTTAAGCTTTATGACCTCCGCCGTGAAGCAGTAATGCGGACGGCGCGCGATTGGTACATGAAAGAATTTCATCCTGGGAGTGCTGAAGATGTGGTTAACGTGCTGCGCGGAGAACATAGTGCTTACTTCAGGATGGTCACGTCGTATTGGGAAATGGCTGCGTCTTTCGTCAATAATCGAGCGATAGACTGGAAGATGTTTATGGACGCAAATCCGGGAGAGCCGGTCAACGTCTTCGTCAAGCTTTATCCTCATCTCGAAGAACTGCGCTCGATGTTTGCCTCAAAATATGATGACACTCAGGCTTTTCAACATCTGGAACAGGTAGTGATGAAGCTTCCTCACGCTAAAGAGCAGCTGGAGGAAAGAGCAAAACAGTTCGCGAACGCGCGCGCGCGTTGGGAGGCAGAGAGGAAAAAGTCTGCTGTCTAACAGCTTCCTTTTACTCGTATCTCAACGCCACCAGCGGATCGACTTTCGTTGCACGTCGCGCCGGGATGTAGCAGGCGAGTAGCGCCACCATCAGCAATCCGGCCGTGACTAATCCGAAAGTCACGAGATCGGTCGGCGACACGCCAAACAAGAGACTGGCCATCAAACGTGTCACGGCGAATGCACCGATCAATCCCACAGCCACGCCGATGACAGCGAGGAACATTCCCGATCCAACTACCATCTTCAGTACGTCGAGTGCACTCGCGCCGAGCGCCATGCGAATGCCGATCTCCTGCGTTCGTTGCGTGACTGCGAACGCCATGACGCCGTAAATGCCGATAGCCGAGAGCACGAGGGCGATCACGCCGAACAGCAGCATGAGCGTGAGTGTGAATCGACGCTGATCGAGCGACTTCGCAACGAGTTGATCGAGCGACTGCATGTCGTAAATTGGCTGCGCTTGATCGATCTCCGCGATAGCATCGCGCACCGCGGGAGCGAGTGCGTCCGGATCGCTTTGCGTGCGCACAACGATCGCAAGCGACGGCGTCGATCGAATCTGTGCCACCGGCCAGTACATTGCCGGCTCCGGCGGCTCGTCGAGCGTGAAGTTCCGCACGTCGCCGACGGTACCCACGATGGTGGCCCAGGGAAACTCAGAAGTCAGCTTGCCGAGGCGCATGCGTTTTCCGATCGCGTCGCCGTTGGGGAAGTAGCGCTTGACGAAAGCCTGGTTCACAACCACCACGCGCGGCGCTTTTTCATCGTCCGAGGGTTCGATAAGCCGTCCCTGCACAAGTGGAATACCCATGGCGGCAAACCAGCCGGGCGTGACCTGACGATTCTGCGCGTCCGGCATGTCAGCCTGGTCGCGGGGGATATAACCTTCGACTTCTATCAGCCGATCAGTACCGTTGCCGTCAAGCGGAATCATGTTGCTCGCCCCGGCAGCGGTGACGCCCGGCAGCTCGCCGATTCGCGCCAGCGTGCGATCGTAAAAACTCATGAAGCGATTTTCATCTGCGGGAGTTATTTGACCATTCGGAACCGGCAACGAGACGCGCAAGGTCAGCGCATGATCGGTGCGAAAACCCGGGTTTACATTGCGCAGGTGAGAGAAGCTGCGCAGCATAAGGCCGGCGCCAACCAGCAACATCACCGAAAGCGCGACCTCCGCAATCACCAGCAACTTGCGCAAACGTCCGCCGCCCGCGGTTGAGCCGCGACTTCCTTCTTTGAGTGCATCCGTGAGATCAACTCGCGGTCCCCAAATCGCCGGCATGAGGCCGAATACGATTCCGGTCGCCAGGGCGATGCCGCCAGTGAACGCGAGCACGCGCCAGTCAAAACCAATTTCGCGCGCACGCGGCAGCGAATCCGGACTAAGCGCGACGAGGGCAGCGGTGCCCCATGTGGCGAGCAGTACGCCGATCCCACCCGCGATAATCGCGAGCAGCATGCTTTCGGTCAAAAGCTGACGCAACAGGTGATATCGTCGCGCGCCAAGTGCGGTGCGAAGAGCAATCTCGCGCTGGCGTGGAGCCGCCTTTGCGAGTAGCAGGTTCGCGACGTTAGTGCAGGCAATGAGCAGCACGAAGCCGACTGCGGCTAAGAGAATGTAAAGCGGGAGTCGAATGTCGCCAACGATGTCTTCGAGATAAGGCCGCGCGCGAAAATCAAATCCGGCGCTCGCGGGGAACATGTCAGGGTAGTTATCGCTCTCGTACTTCGCGACGGCGCTGAGATCGGCAGCGACGCTTTTCTCCGTTACGCCCGGACGCAGGCGCGCAATCACGCGCAGGAAATGTGAATTGCGCACATTGACTTCCGGATCGGTCGTCGTGAGCGGCACCCATACATCGACCGGCTTCTCGAATTGGAAATCCCGCGGAAGGATGCCGACAATCTGATACTCGACATTGTCGAGCCGCACTGACTTGCCGACGGCATCGTCGGCGCCGCTGAACCGACGCTGCCAGAGCCCATGCGTGATCAGCGCCACGTGGTCGCGACCCTTCGTGGTTTCCTCAGGTAGAAAGTTGCGGCCGCGCACCGGGTCGACGCCGAGCGTGGGCAGGAGTGACGGAAGTACGACGCGCAACATCACGCGCTCAGGCCGCGCGCCTTCGGACAAATTCGCGTCGGCGTCATACCATGCGCCGATGTTTTGGAAGCTGCGCGTTTGCTGTACGACATCCTGATACTCCGGGTACGAGAATGGACCGTCGTACCGGTTGAAAATTGCGGCGCCTGTGTGTACGGCATAGAGCGACTGCGCGTCGGGCAATGGCAGAGAACGCAGGAGGACGCCATCGACGACGCTGAAGATGGCACTGTTTGCACCGATACCGAGCGCCAGAGTCATCACGGCGATGATTGTGAAGCCCGGTCGCTTGATTAGTCCGCGCACTGCGTAGCGCAAATCCTGAATCAGTTGTTGCATGGATTCTCCCGTAGGCGTACTTCAACGACGTCGCATGTTGTCAAAGCGCGTGCCACGTGAGGGACAGTGACCACACTTCCAGTCAGCCGAAGAAAAATCGAAGGATTGCGCGGACGTAGACGGATTTTTGAACAGCAGGCGCGATTTCCAGAGCGCGTCAGGGTTCAGTTGTGGGATCACCGATCCCATTTTCAAAAAAAAACGGATGCGAATAATTGAAGCCAGTGTCCGGGAGTTTTGAGATAATGCCCGCGTTGATCTCAACTCAAGCGGAGGATACCTCGATGGAACTCTTGTCTTCGCTAATCATCACGCTCGCACTCGCCGCGCCATTGCTGGCACAAACTCCCGTACCCATTCAAAACGTCGCGGAAGCGCAGGCTAAGCAAGAGTTGAATGAGGCCGCTCGGGCGTACCGGGAAGGAAATTTCGCGGATGCACAGGCCCATTCTGAAAGAGCACTACAGCTTGATCCTCAAAACAAAACAGCGCCGATGTTTGTGGCTCGCACGATTCACGCGCAGTACAAGCCCGGCGTGTTCACACCGGAGAATGTCGCGAAAGCACGGGAGGCAATCGTCGCCTATCAAAGGATACTTGATCGTGTACCTGGTGATGAGGAGGCATACAAAGCGATCGCCTACCTCTATGGCGCAATAAAGGAAGAAGAATTGTTGCGTGCATGGATACTGCAACGCGCCAGCGATGTGTCAATGCCTAATGACAAACGCTGTACGGCCTTTTGACGAAAGCCTATTCTTCCAAGTCACTTCCACTCGCCTTGAATCGTGAACGCGGCCCAGTAGCGTGGGTTGTGCCAGCGTTTGTCCTGCAACATCGAAACTTGCGCGTTGCGCAAAGCTGCGGCCGGGCTCAGCCGGCGCGAAAGTAGACCATCATAAAACTTACTCATCAGCACTGATGTGCCGCGGTCGTCGGTTTGCCAGAGACTCGCAACCACGCGCGTCGCCCCACCGTACATGAATGCGCGCGTCAGTCCGATCAATCCTTCACCTTTGATGTCTCGTCCGAGCGCAGTTTGGCATGCTGATAACACGACGAGGTCGGCCTTCAGGTTCATGTTGTAGATGTCATACAGCCGCAAAAATCCATTTTGCGGTTTGCCGTTCTGATCGACGAGTGACAGCACGACGCCTGAGAGCTCAGCGTGACGGCTGTTGATTATTCCATGCGTAGCGAAATGCACGATTCGGTAATTCTGTAAGTCGGCGCTGGTTGCATTCGCACGGCTCGCTGAGAAGTCGAGCGCCGCGAGACTATTGTTTCGCGAAGCGAACTTCATTATCTGGTTTGCTTCATCACGACTGAATCGCAGTCGTGGGAAACCCGACAGTCCGGACTCTTCCGCGGACCTTTTAACCTCACGTGCTCCATCCGCATCCGCGTGGGCTGCGACCTGTGACTCGCCCGAAAGGCGAGCGTCGCGCTCATCGAACACCGGATCAGCGAACACAGCAATACTCTTCGGCGCTGGTTGACGTTCTTTCGTTTCGTGCCGCAAGACACCAAGTACAGAAGCGGAGGGAAGTGTGACGATCTCGTGCTTGACGATCAAAGGCGTCGCGATTTCTTCCGGATCCGCTAACGCTGCGAAGGGAACATACTGCAACACGCCTTCCGCAACGATCAGCAGGCGTTTGTTCTTTAATTCCGAACCGATTGGACCAAGCAGCATTCGGCTCAGATTCGCAATCGCGGCCGGATAATCCGCGTCAGCCTGCAACAACCGCTTCTGTTGCTGTTCGAGTGTTTCACCTGGAACCTTGCGATCTGAGACTGTCACAAGATCGTAAACACGCCGTGCGGCCTCTTCGACTTCGGTGCGTTTCGGCAAGGTGAAAGTTTTTAAGGAATTTGGACCGATGGCCCACACGTAACTGTTGTCTTCGCCCAGACTGTATTCGAGTAGCACTGTGTTCTCGTCGAGCAGTTGCGACTGTATCTGTTTCAAACTCAACGGCACCGGCTGCGTCAACGCAGCATAGCGTGGACTCGTCTGGCGTATCTTCGCTTGTGTTTCCTCATACTCCGTTGCGAGTGTATCCAAATCCTGACTGATGCTCATCGCCTCTTGGTCCGTGTGTTTCGCGCTGAGCAAACGCATCTGCTGTTCGGCTTTAACAGAGATTGCCTGCCGCAATTTCTGCTCGCGGTCGACCAACGAAACGTCGGCGCCCTGACGAATCTCGGCACTCGCTTCCATCAGCAGTTCCAACAGCGAGCGTGCGCGCGCGTTCTCGCTTGCTTGCAGTGCGGCCGAATCAAAGCCATCACCCGGATGCTGCTGGTCCAGGCGCATCAGCACGTCGATGTAGAGCTCGTAATACTTGCGGACAGAGGCGAAGAACGAAGCGCGCAACTGCTGGCTCTTGAGATTGACGCGCACTGACTCCATCGTTGGGAGTCCGGTCTCGAGCAAACGCTTTGCTTCGGTAAGATTCCCTCGATCGCGTTCTAATCGAGCAAGGCAGCCCAGAATGTCTGATTCGTTAAGATGGTCGCCGATGTTTCGGGATATTTGCAGGGCTTCGTTGAGCGACGCAAGTGCGTTCTGCGTGTCGCCCATGTCTTTATACAAGTTACCCTGGTTACGAAGAGCCTGGAGGAGTTTACGAGGATTGTTTTTAAGTAGTTGGATTGCCTGCCTGGAATAGTCCAACGCCTTTTGCTTTTGATCGAGATGCGCGTACGCGTTTGCGATGTGATGCATCGCAAGTCCGATACCGTCAATATTGTTGACGGCTTGCCGCATCGGAAGCACTCTCAGTTGGATTTCGAGGGCTTTCTCGTACTGGCCCAATTTCGCGTAAACCGCAGCCTGATTACTGAGGGCGGTGGCGGCGCGAAATTGATCGTCCATAGCTGTGAAGATCTCGGCCGATTGGCGGTAGAAATCGAGCGATTTGTCGTAGTCGCCCAGTGTGCCGTAAACCAAGCCGATATTGTTTAAGGAGAGACCCTGGCCCGCTCGATTTCCAAGTGACCTGTACTTTGCTTCGCCGCGTTGATAAAAATCCAGCGCCTGCTGATAGTCACCCAGGTCGGCAGTCAC
>DATEWS010000845.1:0-8869 GCA_035257785.1 Pyrinomonadaceae bacterium | reverse complement strand
CCTGGCGGTCCGGCGTTGCCGCGCGTGATGATTGCCGCCGCTCCAATAACAACTGCGACGAGAACGAGCGCCGCGAGCGCCTTCTGCGTTCTGCCAAAAGACGATGACCGCGCAATCAGCACTCCCGCCACGGAGATCGCCATAAACATCAACAGCCCGGCCATGATCGTTCGCGTCGAACTTAGCGCGAGGCCACCAACAACCGGTGAGCTGCCTCCATCAAGCGCAGCGCGTAGTTCTTTCAGCGACGACTCCGAAATTTGTAACTTCGCTTCATACGCCTTCGGATCGGTCGAGATCTCCAGACTCGTGTGCAGCACATACTTCGCAGCCTTTTCCGGCTGTTTCGGCTTCGGCAGATCCGCTTTCGCAATGGTTGCTGAGAAAGCAAGACAGAACGCAAACAGAAGGGCTTTCATCACAAGGTCTCCTTTCGAGGCGCTTAGCTTATACCATCCGCGTTAATCCGCGTAGATCCGCGGCCCAATTTCCGTCTAGACAGGAAACCACGTAAAATCGTCGCAGAGGTAATCAATTGGCCCGCGAACTCCGTGTAATCAGTAACAATCAGAAGGTACGTCAACCCAAACCCGAATGGCTTCGCATCCGTCTCGGCGATCCAACGAATCAAAACCAGGTGTTGCAGTTGATCGAAGGACTCAACCTGCACACCGTTTGTCAGGAAGCTCGTTGCCCAAACATTTTTGAGTGTTGGACCGATCGCACCGCGACTTTCATGCTCGGCGGCGACATCTGCACGCGTCATTGCGGCTTCTGCGCGGTCGGCAAAGGACAACCCGGATCGTTGGACGCGGAAGAGCCGCGACACGTCGCTGAAGCGGTTGGTCATTTGAACCTCGCGCACGCCGTCATCACATCAGTAAATCGCGACGATCTGCCGGATGGCGGCGCCGCACACTGGGCAGAAACGATTCGACAAGTTCGCGCTTTGAACCCCGAGTGCAAAGTCGAAGTGCTGATTCCTGACTTCAACGGCGACGAAGCTGCGCTCAACACCGTGCTCGACGCGCAACCCGACGTTCTCAACCACAACACGGAAACGATCGCGCGACTCTATCGACGCGTCAGGCCCGACGCTGTTTACCAGCAATCGTTGACTCTACTGCAACGCGCCGCCGCGAGACGCGATCGCGAGAATCGCGGCATGTTGACCAAGAGCGGAATCATGGTCGGACTTGGCGAAACGTTCGATGAAGTCGTCGAACTGATGAAGGATCTGCGCGCAGTTTCCTGCGACATCATGACAATTGGCCAGTATCTACAGCCGCACGCGCGCCGCCTGCCGGTCGAGCGTTACGTGACGCCGGAAGAGTTTGCGAAGTGGCGCGAGATCGGCATGTCCATGGGATTTCATCACGTCGAGTCGAGCCCGCTCACGCGCTCCTCGTATCACGCGCGCGAACAAGCCACGAAATGAAGGCGATCATTTTCAAGCAACATGGCGGACCCGAGGTGCTCGAGTACACGGATGTACCGGATCCGTCGATTCGTGCGGACGAAGTGCTGGTTGAAGTCAAAGCCTGCGCGTTAAATCACCTCGACATTTTCGTGCGCAACGGAATGCCGGGCATCGAGATTCCGCTGCCGCACATTCTCGGAAATGATATTGCCGGCGTGGTGAAGGAAGTTGGCGAGCTGGTGACGTGGGCCGAGCCGGGTGACGAAGTGATGGTCCAGCCTGGAGTTTCGTGCGGGCACTGCGCGGCGTGTTTGAGCGGGCAGGACAATCTTTGTCGGGAGTACGACATTCTGGGCTATCGCCGTAACGGTGGTTATGCGGAACTGGTGGCAGTTCCCGGCGCTAATCTGATCCCCAAGCCCGCCCAATTAAGCTGGGCGGAAGCGGCCGCGTTGCCGCTCGTCACGGTGACTGCCTGGCACATGCTCGTTACGCGCGCCGCAGTGCAACCGGGTGAAGACGTGCTGGTCCATGCGGCAGGGAGTGGCGTTGGTTCAATTGCGATTCAGATTGCGAAGTTGCGCGGCGCACGCGTGATCACGACCGCGAGCTCCGACGAGAAACTCGCGAAAGCCCGCGAGCTCGGCGCTGATGCAACTATTAATTATTCGAGTGAAGATTGGCCAAAGGAAGTCAAACGACTTACAGATCGCCGCGGCGTCGATGTCGTCGTCGAACACACCGGCGCTGCCACGTGGCCCGGATCGATTGCATCTCTCAAGAATAACGGACGCCTGGTGACGTGTGGCGCGACCAGCGGCTACGACGCGCGCACGGATCTGCGACAAGTTTTCTATCGACACCTCACGCTACTCGGATCGTTCATGGGTTCAAAAGCTGAGTTACTCGAAGCGATGAAGTTTGTGACGCAGGGAAAGGTTCGCGCGGTCGTCGATCGAGTTTTACCACTCAGCGAAGCGCGGCAAGCGCATGAGTTGATGGAAAATCGTGGTCAGTTTGGAAAAATTGTTTTAGAGCCGCGGATTTCCGCAAATTAACGCGGATCATTTACCGGAATAATCTTCGACTTTATACCGCTTCTTCAGCGCCGTGAGGTTTCCTTCCTCCAGGTTGAAGTTAGTTCCCGCAATTACTTTCTTTCCACCATCAGTCCTCGCCCAATCGACGATCTGCGGGGCGTTAGTTCTGAGGAAGGTACTGTCGCTGGGATCGAGTGGCTTACCGTCTTTTCTTGAAAAAACATAGATGTACGTATATCCACCATTGCGGATGAATTGGAGATCCTTTTCAAACTCGGTCTGCGGTGATGGCGACGGAGCAGCAGGCGGCGCCGTTTCGGCAGGCTTGCTGGTGCTGTTGGCATTCTTTGGCGCTGGGCCACCGCAACGAACGGAGAGCAAAGCGACTGCGATGAGAACTATTACCGATCTCATGGCCCTAAAACATCACTAACCTTCTCGTCTCTAATGTACATGATCGTGCATTGCGTGTCCTCATAAACAATGTCAAACCAACCACTCGCACGCGCCTCGTCGAAAAAGTCGTGATGCGAATTATCTGAAAACACGTAACGCGCTCCAAATCGATCGCGGATCAACGGACCCGGATCGTCCTGCGAGCCGACTGTGATGCGGTCATAAAGACGCGAGAGATCCGGATCCTTGTCGTAGAGATAATTCGGATCGAGTCCGGAGACATAGTAATGCGAAGAGTCGAAGTAAAAAAGACGCGGAAAGTCGTCCCAGTCTGTGTTGAAGACGATTTGTCCGGGCGGGACGTTAGTCCGCAGCCACTCAATTCCGGCGCGATAATGATCATGCGGCTCGCTGTCCTGAATCTCGTGTACCGTGGCACGCAGGTTGAAAAAGAGAACGATACATAAAACGAGTGCCACGCTGAGCGCGGCAATCGTCGATATCCACTCGCGCATAATGTTTCGACTGTGATCGAGGAAAGGCTCGAGTTCTTCCAGGATGTCCGGGGGCAGGCGCCTCGGGTATGAACGGATCCCTTCCAACCACGGCTGGATCGTGAACGCGGCAAACAGCACGGCAAACGGTGGCCAGTACTCCGCGATCCGTCGCCAACGTGCCGTCATGATCATCAGTGCAGTTGAAAACAAAAGGAAAAACAGTGGAAAGTGAGCCCGCCGGCGTTCGAAAGGTTCAAAAGTGATGTAACCAGTGACCATCGCCAGACAAGCAACTACCGTGTTGCCCAGGAACTGCCACGAATCATATGGATACCACTCGGAACCGACTCTCGTGGGAAAGTCTTCCGTCGTGAGCTTGATCTGTACGTGCTCCACCAAGAGCTGCAGGTTGTGTGGAAAATACGGATTGATAACGAGACCGGCAATGCAGCCTACCAGCACATAAACCAGGGGACGCCATTCAAAACGGTACTCAGTTATCGCAATCGTCATGACCCAGAAAAACATCGCCATCACAAGCAAAACAAAAAGGTCGTAGGTCCAGGTGAAGATGAAGGCGAGTGGCAGCAGCGGCCATGATTTTCGTTTGAAAAACAGGTGAATCGCGATGATCAGGTAGATGATGGCGAACGGCGGCGCTTTGGCCATGTTCATCCGAAACAGAAACGGCTGCGCGCAGGCCAGCACCGCGATCAACCACACTAGTGGATAACGAATGCGATACTTCAGCAAAAGCCAGAAGCACGAAAGCACGGCGAGTGCGGCGAAGATTGCCGAGGCGATCTTCGCGCCGAGTCGTGGATCGGAAAACGCCACAAATGGAATCTGAAAAATGTGGAACAAGAGGTGATGGTCCACATAATCCTTCGGATTCAATGTGGTAAGTGGTAGCCACGGGAACGCCGGCGGGAACGTTTTATGCTTCATTCCCTCCCAGAGCACGCGTGACCATTTAACGTGGTAGTAACCGTCAAAATCGCCACAGCAGATGGCGTTGGTCGAAAACTGAAGCTGCCAGAAGATGATGCCGACGAAGATGGCGCCCGCTACAAACTGAAGGATTCGGATAGATGACTCGGATTGAAACCTGGAGAGTATGCCGGACGGGGTCGTCATCAATCGCTCAAACCGGTTGTTATTGGCGAGTTCACAGTGTTTCGATCAAATCGAGTAGTGCTCGAGGATCGATGGGCTTGGTCATGTGAGCGTTAAAGCCTGCTTTGGTCGATCGTTCCTTATCGTCGAACATTGAGTAGCCGGTAACGGCCACCATCGGAACAGTCTCATAACCAGGCATCTGTCTCATTTCGCGGGCCAATTGATAACCGTTCATCTCGGGCATGCCGATATCCGAAATTATCACGTCAAACTGGCGCTCGCGCGCTGCCTTGAGTGCAGCGGGAGCTGAAGCTGCCGTCACGACCGAATAACCTGCGTGAGTTAAGACCACTGCCAGCATTTCGGTAACGTCGGCAACATCGTCAACTACAAGGGCGGTGCGGCGCTCTTGTGGGTCACTGTGCAGCATTTCAGCATCGGGGGACATGTCGTTTGAGTGATTCGCCTGATTTGACAAAAACTCGCTGAGACGAAGAGGGGATGGCTGGTAACCGGCAAAAACGCACGATGAATAATAGTCTTGCATCGAGGCAGCCTTTCCGCATTTTTTGACGCTGACCGCGTGTTGTATGGAGAGCAAGTTTAATGTAGCTGAAACAGTCGATGGTGTCTATTACAAGTTGCGATTTTTGCATGAGAACTTTTCACGCAAAGACGCGAAGAGCGGACGCAAAGACGCAAACTGGTTTGGATCAACTTTGTGCCTTTGCGTCCTGGCTTCGCGTCTTTGCGTGAAAATAAAAACATCGTGGACAGTCTTAAATTATTTTGTTACGTTGAGCCAAACTCAAAACAAAATAAAGGAGCGAACCAAATGGCAGCCAAAAAAGGGAGTAAGAAGTCCAGAGGCGCGCGCAAAGGTGGTGGAAAAGCGGGAAAGAAGAGCGCGTCAAAATCCAGTTCGCGCGGAGGCGCAAAGAAGTCAGCTAAGGCAGCCAAGAAGTCCACGAAGAAAGCTGGAGCCAGGAAGGGTACGAAGAAAGCGGCTAAGAAGTCGACGAAGAAGGCCGCAAAGAAGATGACGGCTAAAGGCACTGCGAAGAAAGCTACAAAGAAGCAGGGAACAAAGAAGAGGTCCAAGGCCGCAGCAGCGGTTTCATCGCCGGCAGCAGCGGAGGGTTACGAAACGCCGATGGCCATCAGTTCACAAGCAGACGCTGAAGAGGGAGCGGGCGCTGAATCTGATGCCTCCAGCGAAGAAGGCAGCGAAGAAGGTAGTTAGCAGCGGCAGATGTACCCAGCCGGCAATCTTTTCATCCCCGTAGCGCACGGCCAGCTAGAAGCAATTCTGAAAGAGCCTCGCCAAGGTTCGCACAGAGGCGTGGCTCTGGTCCTACATCCGCATCCACTCGGTGGCGGTACGATGCACAACAAGGTCGTCTTTCGTGCCGCCGCTGCGTTGAACGACGCCGGGCTCGTCGTTCTTCGGATCAATTTCCGAGGAGTTGGACAAAGTACTGGTGTGCACGATGAAGGACGTGGAGAGCGTGACGACGTCCGTAACGCGCTTGATTACTTATCGTCAAAATATCCCGGCCAGAGGATTGTTCTTTGCGGATTTTCTTTTGGATCTCGCGTAGGTTTGGAAGTCGGCATCAAAGATCCTCGCGTGGGATTTCTTATCGGGATTGGGACGCCGCTGGATAAGTATGACTTCGGTTTTCTCGCTGACTGTCGCAAGCCTTTATTGCTGGTACACGGTGAAAACGATGAGTTTGGTGACGTCGGGCAACTGAGAAAGCTGGTCGCGGAGTTTGAGAAGACCGTGCCGGTGCAGTTGGTGGTTATAGCGGGCGCCGGACATTTCTTCGACGCGCGTTTAGACGATCTCAAACGCATCATTACCGACTGGACTAACGAACATTTCCAATAATGCAAGATTACACCGACCCCGCAATCCGGATTACACTCTTACCACGCGACACCAATTCACGTGGCACAATCTTCGGCGGAGTTATCCTGAGTTATATCGATACGGCGGGCGCGATCGAAGCTCATCGTCACACGCGGATGGAACGGTTTGTAACAGTGGCGATGAAGGAAGTCATCTTTCACAAACCCGTCTACGTCGGCGATCTCGTGAGCTTTTACGCCGAGACGGTGCGCGTCGGCACGACTTCGATAACTGTGCGCGTGGTTGTCGACGTTGAACGGCTGGGAACAAGTGAAAGCGTGCGCGTCACCGAAGCGGAAGTGATCTACGTGGCAGTCGACGAGCGCGGAGATAAAGTACCAATCCGCGTTGAGCCCTAATTCAGTCTTGCCTGCATGCGCCGCAGCGCAACCGCCGCCTCCGTGAAATCCGGTTTTTGCTCAAGTGCGAGACCGTAGTGTCTCGCCGCATCGAGAAACCTGCGACGAGTTTCATAAACTCGACCGAGATTAAAATGCGGAAACGCATACGACTCGTAGCGCGGCGCTAACAACGCGCGTTTGAACCAACGCACCGAACCGTAATTATCGCCCTTCGCTAAAAGATAACTGCCGATGTCGTTGTAAGGATTGCCGAGGGTCTCGTCCACTCGAATCGCTTCCAAACACTCCGCGATCGCTTCGTCATAACGTTTCTGAAAACTATAAACCCAGCCGAGAAACGTATGCGCCTCGGCAGTCGGAAACGTTTCGATTGAGCGTTTGTAGAGCTCGATGGCGCGCTCGTAATCCTGGATGAGTTGGGCTTCGTAAGCTTCGTGAAACAGTTGATTCGCTTCGAGGCGTTTCGCGGCTGCCGCGTCGTCGTAGGTGCTCATAAAACCTCACCTCAATCGTTACAGTTTGCACCCGCCTTTTGCGCTACGTCCAGACGCTTAATCCTTCCTTCAACTTTCGGCGCGATCGGCCGCGGGCCGATCGATTTTCTGACAACCTCAACATCGACCGGCGCGCGCTCGGGAGGAATTATCACGGTTGAGCCTTTGAACATCGTGTAGCCATCGCCGCCCTCGAGCCCGATGAAAGTGGTCGTCGTCAACGTGTATTTCTTCGCGTCATCAAGCGGCAGACCATTCACCTTCACATCAACAAGCCGCGCGCCGGCCGGACGACTCGCGTCAAAAGAAAACTGAATTCCTGAGACTTGCGGAAAACCGCCGGGCTGCGAGTCTTCAGCACTGCGACTAACCCCGTGTTCGAGCGCGGCGCGCAACGTCGCGCCCGTGACCTCGATCTTAACGAGCTTGTTTTTGAAGGGAAGAATCGAAAGCAGATCTCTCATCGTCAACTTGCCCGGTCCAATCAAAGTGTCGGCGCGTACCGACCCGCCGTTCATGAACCCGACATCAGCCGCCGTCGATTTGCGAAAAGCATCGGCGATGAAATTCCCAACATTCGTTTCGCGCGTCCGGCTCTCCAAACTACGCGCATCGAGCGCGACACTCGTACTCCCGACAGGCTTCGCAAGCTCAGCTAGCAGGCTGGCGTACTTGCGATAGATCGCCGCAAATTCAGGCGCTTCCTTTGTCTTACCGTCCACAGGAATCACTTGCCAATCGATGCTTTCGAGCTCACCGGTAGCTGGCGAGATGTTGAGATCGATGCGGCCGAGTTCGCGCGCGTCGGAAGTCATCTTGAAGATCGGAGCGTTGCCCGCGTGCGATTCGAGCAGTGTGTGTTCGTGGCCTCCAATGATCAGATTTACGCTTGAGCAACGCGCGACTTCCTTGTCTTCGCGCATCGACAGGTGAGTTAAAGCGACGACCACTTTGACGCCCTGGCCGTGAAGTTCGGAAACGATCTGTTTCGCCGTTTCGCACGGACTACGAAACTCGACGTTTGGTCCAGGCCGCGAAGTCGTCTTCGTTTCCGGCAGCGTGAGTCCGAAGATTCCGATTTTCACGCCACCAAACTCGCGGACGACGTAAGGTTTGGCGTCGCCGAACGGCTGGCCGGTCGTTGTGTCCATAACATTTGCCGCAGTCCAGGCAAACTTCGACTCCTTGATGCGCTGTTTCAGCACGTCGGGTCCAAAGTCAAACTCGTGGTTGCCGAACGTCGCGTAGTCGAGACCGATCATGTTCCATGCCTCGATCATCTGCTCGCCTTTGTAAGTTATCGATTCAACCGACGGCGAAATGGTGTCGCCGGACATCAGCAGCAGCGTGTTTGGGTTTTGCAGCTGGATCGATTTTCGCAGCGTAAGCACACGTCCGAGACCGCCGCGCGTGCCTTGATCGACAGGCGCAAACTGGTAAACGTCGTTAACCTGCAACAACGTCACCTTGACGTTGCATTGAGTTTTTTCCTGCGCCGCGATCGAAAAAACCGCGATAATGAAAAGGACCAGGACCATTAAACGAGGCTTCATGGGGTTCACCTTTCGTAATTTAAGCCGCAGATTTACGCCGATTCACGCGGATCGATCCGCGTGAATCGGCGTA
>DATEWS010000844.1:0-3504 GCA_035257785.1 Pyrinomonadaceae bacterium | reverse complement strand
AGATGATGCTCGCACAACGACGCGATGCTGATGTCTTTCACAATCACCATCTCGTCGTGTTTGTCGCCCGGCAAAGGAATGACGTGTTCCGCCGGATCTTCGCGCATGCCGGAGGTCAACTCAGCGTACATCTCGGCGACGCGGCGGGGAGTCCCGTGCAATCCCGCGCGTTCGGGGTCTTCACCGATGCCTTCGAGAATCATGCGCACGCCCTGCGCGATCAGATCGAGATCCACGGATGACGCGGATTTAGGCGGATTGCTATCTTGATTCGTTTCTATGACCTTTGTTTCCATAATTCTTTTCGCGCCGCTTCTTCGACGACTTTCAAAGGCACGTTGGCGTTCGCCGCAGCCTGACGGCATTGTTCAAACTCCGGCATCTCATTCACGACGCGCCCATCCAGATGGGCTACTTTAACATCGATCGGTCCATACGGCGTTTCCACGCGGACCACACTACGCTTGAGCGCCCGCCTTGTGACTTCATAACTGCGAACGCCGAGCGTCGTCGTTTCCGTGAACAACAACTTCATCACTGTTTCTTTTTCGTTTAGGCCACAAAGCACTGACAGCAGCACGCCCGGACGATTCTTCTTCATCTGCACTGGGGTGAAGAAACAGTCCAACGCGCCCGAATCGAGCACGCGATCCATGACGTGACCGATGATCTGAGGTGACGCGTCGTCGAGATTGGTCTCAATCATCCACAACCGTTCATCGGTTGCGCCAGCATCTTCAGTTTCACCAATCAACACGCGCAAGACATTCGGAAAATCCTGGTACTCACGCGTCCCGGCCCCGTATCCGCTTAAATCTGTGGTCATCCGCGGAATTGGGCCAAACTCGCTGCAAACCGTCGTGATGATCGCGGCGCCCGTCGGTGTCAGCAGTTCACCTTTGATCTCGGTGGCATAAAACGGCACGCCTTTGAGCAACTCCGTCACCGCAGGCGGCGGAACCGGAAACTGCCCGTGGGCCATCTTCACCATCCCGCTACCAACGTGAAGTGGCGAACAGACAAAGCGATCGATCTGCAAAGCGTCAAAACAAATGGCAGCTCCGACGACGTCGACAATCGCGTCGATCGCACCCACTTCGTGAAAGTGAACATGCTCTACGGGCTCGTTGTGGACGCGTGCCTCTGCTTCAGCCAAGCGCGTGAAGATCGCCACCGCGCGTTCCTTCACCGCCGCGGATAACGCTGATGTTTCAATGATCTGTTTTATATCTGAGAGATGACGATGTTTGTGCTCCGGTTCGATTTCAACTCGCGCGTACGTCGCGCTCAGTCCCGATCGATTCACGGTTTCGAAGTTGATGTTGAAACCGCTGACTGGCAGCAACGAGAGCTGTTCGCGCAGATAATTTGGATCGACGCCCGCAGCCACCATCGCGCCGAGAATCATGTCGCCGCTCGCACCGGCAAAACAATCGAAATAGAGAGTCTTCATCATCCAAACAATGGCAACACTTCACCAGCCTTGCCCGTTAGCACTTCATCACACAGGCTCGAAAGCGTCGTGCGCTCAGGATTCACTTCGACAACATACGCGCCCGCGGCTTTCGCGATTTCCGGCAACCCGGCAGCCGGATAAACCAACGCGGACGTCCCCACAACAAAACACAACTCACACTCCGAAGCACGAGCGGCTGCAAGCTCAAACGCTCCCCGCGGCAACATCTCACCAAACAAAACTACGTCCGGTCTCAAGAGATCTCCACACTCCAAACATGCGTCCGGACGCTTCTCGGTGTAAGCAGTACCGCAGGCAGTACATCTCGCGCGCCAGATGTTGCCGTGCAGTTCGATCACTTCACGTGATCCGGCCTTCTGGTGCAGCCCGTCGATATTCTGCGTGACTAACGTGAACTCCGCAAAACGGTCGTGCCAACGGGCGATCTCGTCGTGCGCCGGATTCGGAGTAAGCTCCTCCAAAAAGTTGCGACGATAATCGAACCACTCCCAAACTGCGGGCAGATCGCGTTCGACCATTTCCGCCGACGAGATCACGTCGAAGCGCATGCCTTTCCAGACCGCGGTGTTGCCGCCGCCGCGAAACGTGGGCACGCCCGACTCAGCGGAAACACCGGCGCCCGTAAGCACAACCACCCGATTCGCTCTGCCAAAGAGCTGCCGCAACTCCGCTGAAATGTGCATTGCCACGCGATGTTAGCAGATCGATCTTTATACGACCTATTGGACTTATAAGTCGCATAAGACCTATATTTTCGCTTTTGCCTATGACGCTAACGCAACTACAGCAGAAACTTAAAGACCGGATCCGCAGCGCCGCCCGCGAATTGTTCGGGGTCGAGCTGCAACAACTCGCGGCCGAAGCGCCGCCGCGTCCCGAACTCGGCGACCTCGCCTTCCCCGTCTCTTTCGAACTCGCAAAGCTGATCAAACAAGCGACGGGCGAGAAGCAAGCGCCACGCGCGATCGCGGAAAAGCTCAAGTCGCAACTCGAACACATCGAGGAAGTCTCGCGCGTCGAGATCGCTGGCGCCGGTTACATCAACGTCTTCTTCGACCGCGCTCGTTTGCTCGGCATCTTTGCTCGTCCAGAGAAACCGGTTGATGCGGATGAACGCGAGCAGCCGAAGAAGATGGTGGAGCACACGAGTATCAATCCAAACAAAGCAGCGCATATCGGTCACGTGCGCAACGCTGTGCTCGGCGACACGTTCCAGCGCATCCTGAAAGCCGCCGGTGATCGGATCGAAGTGCAGAACTACATCGACAACACCGGCGTGCAGGTTGCTGACGTCGTCGTCGGTTTTCTGCATCTCGAGAACATGGACCTCGAGCAGATCAAAGCGCTCGACGCCTCGCTCTCCGAGGACTACACATTCGATTACTACTGCTGGGATCTCTATACGAAAGTCGGTCTCTTCTATCGCGACGGGAACGCCGGCGGCGACATGAATCCGGAGAAGGTCAAACTGCGCAACGAAGTGCTGCACGCACTCGAAGAAGGTAACAACACGGTCGCCACACTCGCCGATTACGTCGCTACACGAAACGTCGAGTGCATTCTCGACACGATGGAGCGACTCGGCATTCGCTACGATCTGCTCGCGCGCGAGTCAGACATTCTTCATCTCCATTTTTGGGAACGGGCGTTCGAGTTGATGAAAAACGCAGGCGTCATTCGCTACGAGACTGAAGGACGTCACGCGGGCTGCTGGGTCATGCCGTTTGAATCACACACAGGCACTGACGAACACGAGTCAGACAAGATCCTCGTGCGCTCCAACGGCACCGTCACCTACACGGGCAAAGATATCGCTTATCAACTCTGGAAACTCGGCAAGCTCGGACTCGATTTTAATTACCACGTATTTCGCAACTACCCCGACGGTCACGTGCTCTGGGTTACGCAAACTGAACCAGGCCCTGAACGGCCCGAGTTCGGCGGCGGCGTCACTGTCTACAACGTGATCGACTCGCGACAGTCGTATCCGCAGGAGATCGTGGCGCGTGGTGTGGCTGCGGTTGTGC
>DATEWS010000843.1:0-3087 GCA_035257785.1 Pyrinomonadaceae bacterium | reverse complement strand
CCTGTTGCTCGTCGCGCTCGCTGCCCCCGTTTGGGCGCAGAGTCCGCCCATAATCGACCGTGAGGTTTTCTTCGGTGATCCCGAAATCGCCGGCGCGCAGATCTCGCCCGACGGGGCGTTCATCGCCTTTCTGAAACCGTTCAAAGGCACCCGCAACGTTTGGGTGAAGAAGACTGGTGAGCCGTTCGCCAATGCAAAGCCAATCACGGCCGATACCAAGCGCCCGATTTCTGCTTACTTCTGGTCGCGCGACGGCAAGTACATTCTCTTCGTTCAGGACAAAGCCGGCGACGAGAATTACAACGTCTACGCAGTCAATCCTGCTGACGCGCCCGCTTCCGGCCAAGACGTTCCGGCCGCACGGAATCTCACCGACGTAAAAGGCATCCGCGCCGCAATCTACTCGGTGCCGCGCAGCGAGCCCGACGCGATCTACGTCGGCCTAAACGATCGCGACGCCGCCTGGCACGATCTCTACAAAGTAAAAATCTCCACCGGCGAGCGCACCCTCATCCGCAAGAACACCGAACGCATCACTGCCTACGTCTTCGATCTCAAAGATCAGTTGCGACTCGCAACCAGATCCGCAGAGAACGGCGACACGGACGTCCTGCGCGTTGACGCGGACAAGTTCACGAAGGTTTACAGTTGCAGCGTCTTTGAGGCGTGTGGTCCAGTTCGCTATCACAAAGACGGCGAACGAGTTTACTTCCAAACAAACAAGGGCGCAGATGTCGATCTGGTTCGTCTCGAACTATTCAACCCCGCGACCGGTAAAGAAGAGTTGGTCGAATCCGATCCTTTGAGACACGTTGACTTCGGCAACGCCATCTTCTCAGACCTCTCCGATCAACTGATCGCCACTACTTACGACGACGAACGCGAACGCATTTACTGGAAAGACAAAGTCTTCGAAGCTGATTACAAGAATTTGCAGAAACAACTTCCCGGCAAGGAGATCGGTTTCGGATCTTCGACGAAAGATGAAAAGCTCTGGATCATCTACGCAAACGCCGACACAGATCCCGGCTCAACGTATCTGTTCGATCGCACAACGAAGAAGTTAACTCTTCAATACCAGTCGCGCGACAAGTTGAACCGCGCTTATCTCGCGCCAATGAAGCCGGTGAAATATCCGTCGTCTGACGGCTTGGAAGTCCCCGCTTATCTGACATTGCCCAAAGGGGTCGAAGCCAGGAATCTTCCGGCGGTGATCGTTCCGCATGGTGGTCCATGGTATCGCGACAGTTGGGGCTACAACGCGTTCGCACAATTTCTCGCGAACCGCGGCTACGTGGTCCTGCAACCTAATTTCCGCGGTTCAACTGGTTACGGCAAGAAGTTTATCGACGCCGGAAACAAACAGTGGGGCGACAAGATGCAGGACGACATCACCTGGGGCGCGAAGTATCTCATCGCTCAGGGCATTGCCGATCCGAAGAAGATTGGAATCATGGGTGGGTCGTATGGCGGCTACGCGACGCTCGCGGGAGTTGCGTTTACACCTGACGTTTACGCGGCCGGCGTCTCGATTGTTGGACCATCAAATTTAATCACCCTGCTCGAATCGATTCCGCCGTACTGGGAACAGATTCGCAAACTCTTCTACGAGCGCATGGGCGATCCAAACACGCCCGAAGGCAAGGCGCAGTTAATGCGACAGTCGCCGTTGACTGCGGCTGGAAAAATCAAAACTCCCCTCCTCGTGATCCAGGGCGCCAATGATCCGCGTGTTAACAAACGCGAATCAGATCAGATCGTAATCGCTCTCAGAGATCGAGGGTTCCCGGTTGAATACATGGTCGCACCGGATGAAGGCCACGGCTTTGCGCGTCCGGTAAACAATATGGCGATGTTTGCGAGCGCCGAGAAGTTTCTCGCGAAGTATCTCGGTGGCCGTTATCAGGAAAGTATGACGCCGGAAGTGTCGCAGCGTTTGAACGAAATAAACGTCGACGTGAAGACAGTAACGATGCCGAAGATGATGACGGCAAGCGCCGAGGTTCCGAAACCTGCCGTCGATCTCCGGCCAGGTACTTTCAATTACAAGGCCTCGATTGCCATCCAGGGTCAGGAGATTCCGCTGACCGTGAAGACGGACATAAAAGAGGAGAATGGCGCATGGACCGTCAATGAAACCGCAGTGCTTCCGCAAGGCGAAGTGTCCGACGTCAGCACAATCGAAAAAGGAAGTCTGTTGCTGAAGCGTCGCTACATCAAGCAAGGTCCAATGACGATCGAGATGAATGTGGCGCCGAACAAACTGAGTGGAGCCACGACCGTGAACGGGCAAGCAAAACCAATTGATGCGGATCCAGGTGGCGCTTTGTTTGCCGACGGCGCGGGCGCGTTTGAAGTGATCGCTTCACTTCCACTCGCTGATGGCTACAGTTTGAGTTTTCGAAACTTCGACGTGCAAAAGCAGAAGCCACAGATCAAACAGTTGAAGGTGCTCGGAACTGAAAGCGTCACCGTTCCAGCGGGCACGTTCGACGCTTACAAAGTCGAGATACTCGCGGCCGACAACGATGCAGACAAACAGACAGTTTGGATCGATAAAGGCACCCGGAAAGTGTTGAAGATCTCTGCGGTGCTTCCAAATCTCAACGGAGCAATCCTGACGTCGGAGTTGGTGAACTAAACCGCTCGAAACGGTAAGCCGCAGGTTTTCGCGGATGAAATCTGCGGCTTATAACTTGTTGACGGCCAGCCTCACTCAAAGTATTCTCACCGACGTTCTACCTTCCGAAGTTCGGATACAGGAAATCCTCATGTTCTCAAAACACCCGCTGACTTCATCGCTAATTTTTTGCTTTCTTCTGCTCGGTACGTCATCTGCTTTCGCGCAGAGTCAGACTACCGGCCGGATCGTAGGAACAGTCACAGATCCAAACGGCGCTCGCATTGTCGGTGCGCAAGTCGTAATCCGGAATAACGCCACGGCAGAAGAGCGAGTGACTAAAACCGATGGACAAGGAAACTTCACGATTTCACTTCTCGCACCCGGAAACTATCAGGTGAGGATTACACCGGTGGGATTTGCGGCAGCGACCTTCGAGCCGGTTCAAGTCGTCATCACGGAAACGA
>DATEWS010000842.1:0-2705 GCA_035257785.1 Pyrinomonadaceae bacterium | reverse complement strand
TCGTAATCCGCGACTCTCTCCACTGCCTGTTCGTCGCGAATGTCGAAACCTGAACGTCGAGAAAAGTCGTCAGCTCCAAAGAAATTTGTAACGAACGTGCCTAAGTATCCGCTGCCGCCAGTCACCAGAGTCTTCATGCTTCGATAGCCCTCTCCGCTGCGCGACCTCGCGCCAGAACGTTCAGCCGCGCTAACGACTCCGCGTTGCCGATGGCGATTAGCATGTCGCAGGGCTCAATCTTTGTTCCACCGTCAGGATTAAAAATTATCTGACCATTGTTGCGTTGAATGCTGACGATCACGATGTTCAGTTCGGATCGGATTACTGTCTCACTCAGCTTACGACCCACTAATGAGGAGAGTGCGTCAACCTCGAGTTGTTCGAATCCGAGCTCGAGATGGTTGGCAGTAACGGAATCGAGAAAGTCGCCCACAGCGGGTTTGGTCAACGCCATCGCCATGCGATGTCCACCGATGATCGTGGGCGCCACGACGCGATTTGCGCCCGCGCGGATCAGTTTACTTTCGGCTTGCTCTTCGGCGGCTCGAGCCACGATGTGAATATTCGGGTTCAAGTCGCGAGCAGTCAAAACCACGTAGACGTTATCCGCATCATCGGGCAGGCAACTTGCGAGACCACGCGCGTGTTCCACGCCTGCCTCAATCAAGCTCTCTTCAAGTGTCGCATCTCTGACGAGCACCGGAATACCGGAATCCATAAGTTCCTCGACCTTCTTTTGGTCGCTCTCAATCACAAGAAAGATTCCGTCTACAGCTCGCAGGCTTCGTATCAGGTGTCCTCCAACTCGCCCTGCGCCGCAGATGATAAAATGGTCTCGCAGTTTGCTCATTTTTCGTGAATGACCATACCTGGCAAACAGTTCCGAGTGAACAATCGACTGCACCGTGCTGGTCAAAGCATAAAGCACGATGCCCACACCCACCATCATGAACACAGTCGCGAAAGCGCGGCCGAGCGTTGTGCGCGGCGTTATGTCGCCGAATCCCACGGTCGTCACCGTCTGCACCGTAAGGTAAAGACTGTCAAGTATAGACCAGCCTTCCAACACGTGAAATACGACCGTTCCAAACGCGATGGCGCCGAGGACCGCGATCAGAACGATGCGGATGCGAGCGCGGCTGGGGAGAAGGAAACGCGGAAGGGGTGTTAGACTCATACCCAGGCGAGTGGCATCAAAGTCACCAGCGAGGGCAGCCACGTTAACGAATGCGGCCAGCCCTGTCAAACTGAACGTCGACAGAACCGTAGGCGGAATGTTACGTAATATCTGAGAGAATGCCAGTACGTTATCCACCAGACCAGTATCCCCGCCAAAGTAATCGAGATCCCCGCAATCCACGCGTAGTTTCATACGTGGAAAACGGCCCGGGTTTCTTTCGCCGTTGGCGCAGACGCATCTTCTGTGCGCCGGTCATTATTCCTGTTGTGTTCATCAGCGCGATCGTGCTCGGGATTTTGATCTATTACTGGACTGTCTTTTCAGGACGCATTGACAACTTACTGGCGGGTGAAGTTTTCACGCGAACTGCCGGAATCTATGCAGCGCCAAAGCAACTGAGCGTCAATGAAACAATCTCGCTGGCGGACGTTATCGGGTTCCTGAAACGCGCGGGTTATGTTGAAAAGACTCAACAGGCCGACACCGGTCGTGGTCGTTATACGGTCACTGGAAACTCGCTTGAGATCGAGCCGAGTAGTGCGTCGAGTGTCGATGGTGTGAAGCAGTTTCAAAACGTGCGTGTGCAATTTTCAGGTTCGGGTAAGGCGATTAGTTCGATAACGGATCTCGAAAATCGCGCAGCGCTGCAACGCACGTGGCTCGAGCCGGAGTTGATCAGTTCTGTGACTGGAACTGAGCGTGCGAAACGGAAAGTGATCGGCTTTGGCGATCTGCCGCCGCATCTGGTTAAAGCGATCACAGTCACGGAGGATCGCTCCTTCTTCGAGCATTACGGCGTAAACGTTCGCGGCATCGTGCGAGCATTTGTAAGACGCGTCGATTCAGATCCCAATTCACCGATTGCGCGGCAGGGTGGCTCCAGCATCACGCAGCAACTCGTTAAGAATCTTTTGCTGTCACCCGAACAGACATGGCGGCGGAAGGTCAGTGAAGCGTACATGTCGATCATTCTCGAAACGCGTCTGCGTAAGGAAAAGATCTTTGAGCTCTACTGTAATCAGGTTTACATGGGCCAGCAGGCTGGTTTCTCGATCAATGGTTTTGGCGAGGCCGCGAGTGCTTATTTCAATAAGGACGTGACGAACCTGACTCTCGGGGAGTCGGCGTTTCTCGCGGGTCTGATTCGAAGTCCAAATCGCTATAACCCGTACACGAAGATCGACACCGCGACCGCTCGTCGTAACCAGGTGCTCGACTCGATGGCTGAAGCCGGCGCGATTACTGCGGACGAAGCAAAGACAGCGAAAGCGACGCCGCTCCATGTTGTGCCTGCGCGCGGCCGCATCGACGTTTCCGACGCGCCTTACTTCGCTGATTACGTTCAGAACCAACTGGACAACATGATCGCCGGCAATGGCGCAGCCGAACACCTGCGCATCTACACCACCATCGACATGGATCTTCAGCGCGCTGCTTACGCCGCGTTGACGAAGCAGATGACGGCGCTCGACAAGATCCAGTCGAAACGTTTTGAGCCGGGCACGTTACAGGCAGCGCTCGTCGC
>DATEWS010000841.1:0-2661 GCA_035257785.1 Pyrinomonadaceae bacterium | reverse complement strand
TGGTCGAACGAACTGGCGGGATCGCGAAGCGACTTACAAACACACCTAACGATGAGACGAGTCCCGTCTTTTCTCCTGACGGCCGGCGAATTGCGTTTTCGCAAATGAATGGAAATGACTGGGACATCTACATCGCGCAGGCAGACGGCTCCGGCAGTCCAACTCGTATCACGATGATGCCCGAAGATGATTTCGTCACCGGGTGGTCGCCGGATGGAACGGAAGTCATCTTCGAGACCACCAGAGACGAAGAATCGTTAACTCGTCTCTATAAAACTTCCGCCGAACGTCTCGCTCTTGCAACCGCGCTGCCGCTGCACCAGAGCTACTCCGGTTCGATGTCGCCGGACGCCACCCGCATTATCTACAACCCGCGCGCAGGAGCGGGCGATTGGCGCTACTACCGCGGCGGATATGTCGGCACGATGTGGATCACGAATCTGAAAACAGGAGCGCTCGAAAAACTTTCAACCGGAAAATACAACGATCGAAATCCGGTTTGGGTTGGCGACAAAATCTTTTTCACTTCCGATCGCACGGGAATCTTCAATCTTTACGCCTACGATCTCAAGTCGAAAAAGACGCAGCAGTTAACGAAATATGCTGACCGAGGTGTCACTGCTGCTTCTGCAACCGGCGATGCAGCAGTTTATGTACAACGAGGTCGAATACACCTGCTCGATCTGAATACGAACAGCGATCAAGTCGTAAATGTTTCGGTAACCCCTGATACGTCAGAACTCGCTGTTCGCAACGCTAGTGCGATGCGCGCGCTCGAGCAAATTCTCCCGTCGCCGAACGGCGATCGTCTCGTCTTCGGCGCTCGCGGCGAAGTGATCATCTTCGATCCTGCAAACGGTACTTATAAGAACCTGACAAACACGCCGGGCGTCGCAGAACGTTATCCAGTCATCTCGCCTGACAATAAATCGGTCGCTTACGTTTCGGACGAATCTGGCGAGTATGCTCTTCACATTCGCTCGCTCGAAAACGATTCAGTAAAGAAGATTCGCATCGAGCCAAAACCATCGTTTTACTGGGATCTCGTCTGGTCGCCTGATTCGAAAAAACTTACTTGCGCTGACAGGCGACTCAGCCTTTGGCTGATCGATGTCGCAGCCGAAAGCGCGATTCGCGTTGACAGTTCTACTTATTCGGCGCAGGAATCATTCACCACAAACTTTTCGCCTGATTCGCGTTTTCTCGCGTATTCAAAACGCATGAAGAACCGCGCGGGAACGGTCTTCATTTACGACATCGCACAGAAAAAGAGTTTTCAGGTCACGGATGGATTAACGCATGCAGAGATGCCGGTGTTCGATCGGAACGGGAAGTATCTCTATTTCGCTTCGAGTGCCAATGCCGGCACGAGCGAGTTTAGCTGGGGCGTGCTGAATGGAGTGTTAGCTAATCCGCTTGTCGTCAGACGAGTTCACGCAGTGATCTTGTCGACCGATCAGCCTTCTCCTCTGTTGCCAAACGGTCAACCCAATCCGGACGCGAAGACCAGTGAAAGCGTGTCGCAAGTAAAGATCGATTTCGATAGTCTTCGATCGCACTTCATAAACCTGCCGTTGCCGCAACGCGACTACTCGCAGCTCGCCGCCGGACGTCCGGGGAATTTGATTCTGGTTAATCGAGAGTGGTCTGGCGATCCTGGCGGACCGACGTCACAATCCCTTTACTCATACGACATGGTCAAGGGCGGCCCGGCCCAAAAGATAGTGGACCAGATTAACGCGGTCGATATAACTACCGATGGCAAGAAGATCCTCTATCGCAAAGGAAGAGACTTCTTTCTCGTCGCATCTGATACTCCGCCGAAAGCGGATGAAGGCAGGCAGGACTTCAGCAAGATCGAGGTGCGCGTAGTTCCGGCTGAAGAGTGGCGCCAGATGTTTCACGAGTCCATCCGGATCATGCGCGATTGGTTCTACGACCCGAATCATCACGGGCAAAACCTCGCCGCACTCGAAAACGAATACGCCACATACTTACCGACCATCGTTCGGCGCAGCGATCTCAATCGACTGATGCAACAGATGCTCGGTTCTGTATCGGTCAGCCATCTCGGCGTTGGTGGCGGCGATGCGCCCGCGCCTGGTGGAAGTGGCAATCGCATCGGTCTGCTGGGCGCTGATTACGAGATCGCAAACGGAAAATACCGTTTCAAAAAAATCTATCGCTCGACGCCTTACTCATCGCCCGCAGGATCATTCAATGCGCCGCTGGATCTGCCCGGTGTCAATGTTCACGAAGGTGATTACCTGGTGCAGGTAAATGACCAGCAGGTTGACGCTGCTAAGAACGTTCTCAGCTACTTCGAAAACACAGTCGGTCGTCCGACAAAGATCACAGTTTCTGCGAGTGCGGACGGTGCGAATGCTCGAACATACACGGTCTTTCCTGCCTTAGGTGAAAACCGATTGCGTCGCGCGAACTGGGCCGAAGCAAATCGCAAGCTCGTCGACCAGCTTTCCGGCGGTCGCCTCGGCTACATCTTTATCGAAGGCTACAGCGGAGAGGGGATTATGAACGCGATTCGCGGCCTCACTGGATACGCAGACAAGTATGGCATCATCATCGATCAGCGTTTCAACGGCGGCGGTATCACGCCTGACTACCTGATCGAGTGGATGCAACGCAAGCCGCTTTATTACT
>DATEWS010000840.1:0-3945 GCA_035257785.1 Pyrinomonadaceae bacterium | reverse complement strand
TGAAAGGAACCGATTCTGTTGTGTGTCAGTGCGTGGAAACGCGAGCGAGGGCGAGCTGGCCGTGCCGTACGGTTTTTCAACCGCACCGTTGTCCCAGAACCAGCGGCCGGAAATCTTGTCTTTTCCGTCGCGCATGATCCGGTCATAGCTGATTGTGTACTGGTTGTCTTCGATTGGTGCGACTCCCGAGAAACTACAGCTGAAAGTCCCGGGAAATCCGGTTGATGGGTCCACCGCGGACTTGCAACCGGCGCTGCCTGATCTCGGAACCAGAAATCCGTTGTAGAGCGTGCTTTGCAGATTGAGGATGTTAACCGCGACTGGATCGATTTGCGCTGCCGTCAGACCAAAAGCAGGCGCTAACAATGCCGCCGAGGTACTGCCGTCAGAATTCCGCGGGAAATTCTGAATAGTCGGGGTCAGGCTCGAACCATTCGGATCCAAACCATTGCGAGCGCGCACTCCCTGGTAGTTGAAGAACCAAAAACCATTCAGCACCGGTACTGGTCCACTGGCGCTGCCGCCAAATACGTTCTGCAACAGGCGGGCGCGCTTGCTCACGCCGTTCGCGTTGCGGAACCACTCGTTGGCATTTAAAGCATCGTTGCGGTGCGACCAATAGCCTTCCCAATGGAAGTCTTTGGAACCCGACTTGATGACCAGGCCCAGCGCGCCGCCGCCTTTGCTGCCTTGCGAAGCGTCGTAGAGTGAAGTTGAAACCTTCATCTCTTCGAGTGTGCTCGGGTTCGGCAGTGGCACTGTATCGAAGTGTGCGAGGTTGAAGTCGTTAACGTTGATGCCTTCGAGCGAGATGCTGTTGTTGCTCGTGCGCTGTCCGTTGACATTGATGTCGGCAGTGCCGCGGCCGGCCGTGCGAACGTCAGTTGGTTCGCCCGCGGTACCTGCGGAAAGCGACAACAGGAACAGGAAATTTGGTGAAGCGAGCGGCAACTGTCGGAGGGTTTCGGAGCCCAACGGCTGGCCGGTCACTGCACTCGAAGCGTTGATTAGTGAGGTGCCCGCCTCAACGTTGACCGTTTCTTCGATGCGGCCGGCCTCGAGCGTGACGTCTTGCCTGGAACTCTCACCAATTCTTACCTGGATGTCCGTCACGTTAGCTTTCTTAAAGTTGGGGGCCGTTATTTCCATCCGGTAAGCACCGGGCGTCAATAGCGTAATTGAATATCCACCGTCCGCTGCAGTGGTTGCTGTTCGGACTGACTTGCCTGTGCTTACGCTAATGACGTCGACGGTGGCCCCGCTAACGAGGGCGCCGCTCGAGTCACTAACAACCCCAGTGATACCTCCGGTTTGGCTTGCTTGTGCAAACACGCTAATCGCAAACAAGAGGCTAAAGATCGCCGCGCCTGCCAAGCGTAGTGCGCTTCTCATGGACAATCCTCCTTTGTAGGTCGCTAAGAGCTCGTTTATCGGTTAGGGACTAGAACTTCTAAAGGCCGGTATGAACAATTTCGGGGCATGCAATGAGTATTCCGGCCCTGCGTGATTGAAGGTCGTTAGGGCTAACGGTTGCGGTGAAGGAACTTAGCTCAGAAACACGAGCATGCAGCACGATGTGAATGAGGTCGCTGAACTGCAAAAATTTCGTTTTTTTACAAATTCTCGGATGGACAACGAGCCGCGGATTTCACCAATGAACACTGATCTGATCCGTATTCATTCGTGAAAACCCGCGGCGCTTTGCGGTTTGATTACGACGCGGCGGATTCGCCGGCTTCGTCGTGATGCTCGGTGGTGTAAAGACGAAGGATGTCCTGTCCCTGACGTGAGCGTGGATCGATCGTGCGCAGGTGCTTGCGTCCCTGCATCTCCCAAATGGCCGTGACTACTCCATCCTTCTCCACTGCGTGATACGTAATCTCTTCAGTGTTCGCTTCCGGCGCGGTTTCGTTTGCTTGCGCCGCGCCTCCACCTATTGCGGATTCATTCTCAGACATACGAACTCAAACACTCTCCAATCTCTTGCGATGGGTTTTTAAGGTGCCGCGAATTGTTGCACACGCGCACTAGACGCGCAAGCGCAACGCCAGCTCAACTGCCTTCCGTGGCACGACCACGCCCCAACCCTGTCGCTCCACCTCAACACCCGCGACTCGCTCAGCCGTGTCCATCAAAATACGTTTCACTTGTTGTGGCGTGAGTTTCGGATTTGCCTGCAACATGCACGCGACGATCGAGGAGACGATCGGTGCTGCGAACGATGTTCCGTCGACAAATTTGTAGTGTTCGTTGATCACATTGCCTTCGCGCAATTTGATCGTAATCAACTGACGCAACAGCGACACTGACAAATCTTTCGAATCATCGAGCTCTTTATCAATCCCGTGATGAAACACGATGATGTCGCGCAGTTCGTCATCTGTGGCGTTGTCGAGCTCGGCGTAAAGATGGGCCTGGTCGGCTGTCGGCGTGTTTGGCAGGATTGGACCAGCAACCCAGATCCCGGGCGCGATAACTTCCGGTTTTTGCAGTCCATCGATAGTTGGACCATACGACGAACGATACATGCCGCGCTTCGCGCGATCGAGTGAGTTTTGATCGTCCAACCCACCGACTGCAATCGACGACGGCGCACTCGCAGGCGGTAAAACCGGATGTCCAGGCAAAAGTCCCGCGTTGCCGACTGCACACACCACCGTCACGCCCGACTTCACCACGCTCTCAACTAAGTGGCACAGCTCGTTGTTCAAGTACGACTGTTCGAAATCTCCACCAGCGGAGATGTTGACGACGCGAATGTCGTACTTGTCTTTGTTCGCAAACACCCATCGCAAACCCGTTTCGATGTTTATTTCGGGAATGCGACCGCTCTTCCCGATCTTCACGAGCACGACATTCGCTTCCGGCGCGATGCTGCGATAAAAACCGTCAGAAAGATGCCCGTTTCCCGCGGCGACAACCGAAGTCATCATGCCGTGCCAACTGGCAACATCAGACTCTTGCAGCGCTGACACCTCGTCACTGGGCGCAAAAATGTTGTGATACGCGAGGATGCGATTGACCGGCTCGATTAGGTCTTTGTGTGCGTAAAAACCGGAGTCGAGAAACGCGATGGTGACGCCGCGACCGGTATACCGTTCATCAGCGTCCATTCGCACCGGGACTGGTAGCGCCTGCTCAATTGTTTCAGTTATATTATCCACTGACTCCACCGATTACAGATTACACGAGATTAGTGTTAGAGGAGAGTTGTAGATGAGAACCAGAAGTTTATCGATCCTGTTGGCGTCGCTGTTTGTCATTGCGGGCGCCATTTCCGCGGTTGGCTCGCGCGCCGAAGGAGAAGTTCCCGCGCCGCCCGCGATTGGCGCTACGATTGAAGACTTTACGCTTCCCGATGTCGACAGCAAGGACCACTCGCTCAAGTCGCTTGCTGGAAAAAACGGCACCGTGCTGCTGTTCATCGCCGTGCAATGTCCGGTGTCGAACGCATACAACGAACGCATGGAGAAACTGGCCCAGGATTACAGAGCCAGGGGCATCAACGTGATCGGTATCAACTCGAACGTCAAGGAAGATGCAGCCGCAGTAAAGGCCCACGCCGCTGAACACAGTTTAACCTTTACCATCCTGAAAGATCCCGGCAACAAGATTGCCGACAAACTCGGCGCCAGCGTAACGCCCGAAGCTTATTTCCTCGACCCGAATAACAAGTTGCTCTATCACGGCCGTATCGACAACGCGCGTAACCCCGAGCAACTCGAAACAAGCGACCTGCGCAATGCTCTCGATGCAGCATTGGCCGGCAAAGCAATCGAAAAAACTGAAGCGAAGGCATTCGGTTGCACTATCAAGAGAGCGTAAGTAAGCAATGCGATTTACAAAAGCAATCATCCCTGTCACGTTGTTTGTTCTGTTAGTGAGTCTCGCGGCGCCGGCCCAGAAGCGAAAGGACCGCGCCGCGCACTCCATTAAGCCACCCAC
>DATEWS010000839.1:0-13249 GCA_035257785.1 Pyrinomonadaceae bacterium | reverse complement strand
GGTCGATTCGCCGCTGACTTCTTCGATCAGTCCTTCGATTCTCAACTCTTCGACGATTAGTGAGACCGTCGAGCGTTGCAGTGCGGTCTCGTGGGCGATCTCGGCACGCGAGATGGGTCCACGTTCGCGGACGTAGTTCAGGACGATCTGGCGATTGATATCGCGGATTGTGTTGGACCGCGCTACGTTTGCTTTCTTCAGGTCTATTCGTCGCATACCGTCGGCGCCTTACGCCAGGTGGCAGGAAGTTCGAAGCAGAGGGAAAAAATTCAAATCGGAAAATCGATAAGAATAATTAGTACATAGCACAGAATCCGTCAACTGCTTTTGTGGGAGCAGAATAAAAAAAAGGTTTCATAAGTCCTATCGCGCCTACTCTTATCATGCTTGCGGCGCTATACTTTCCAAAAATTGGGAGGTCTGCTATGAGCGGGCATGCACCAGCAAAACCCCTATTAATCTCACTTCCGCTCTTCGTGTTTTGTGTTTCCCCCGTTTTTGCGCAGAGCGCTCCATCAGGTCCACCGCCAGTCGATCGTGTAAACACAGATCGGGCTCGCCAACAGGAGATGAGTAGCCGGGAGTGGCAACTCAGAAACTTCGGCACTGAACCGAATGCGCCTAAAGATCGACGTCAGATCGAAGCCTTGATGGCGCAAACTGAAGAAGACTTCAATCGCATCCTCACGTTGCACAATGAAATCGCGCGCGCTCTCACGACTAACAAAGATCTCGATTATCGCTTTGTTGCGGATGCGACTGCTGAGATCAAGAAGCGCGCCAGTCGTGTTCAATCGTCGCTGGCCCTGCGGCTAAAACCAGAAGAAGCTCTCGAACTCGACAAAGCATCCCCATCGAAGGATCTGACGATGAAAGACGAGTTGATAAAGCTGTGTAATCAGATCAGAAGCTTTGTCACCAATCCGTCGATCGAAAATCCGGGCACGATCAACGCGGAACAGATGGCGAAGGCGCGCAAGGATCTCGAGAGTCTCATTCAGCTCAGCGGGCAGATTAAGAAAGACGCAGACAAACTGCGGCAGGAGCAGTAAGCAGGAGCACGCTTTCCTGCTCCCGTCTGCTGCTCCTGCTCCTAATTCGACTGAGTGGTTGGTGATGGTGACGGTTGTGGCGTGCGCACGAAGACGATTGGCTCCTGCAAAGTTATTCCTTTCCCCTCGAGCACGACGAGCATCTGATTGGGTTTGATGTTCGGTATCGATTCTTTCTGACCGCCGGGCCAGGTGATCTCGAGCGTCAGCGTGGTTCCCTCTTCCGGTTTGCCCAAACCAAACGTCAATGGCAACTCCGACTGCGAACAATAACTCGATCCTGTCCGAACCATGCCGAACACTGATCTGCCTTTGGATGTTTTGACCCCCACTTTCGCGCCGATGCCGTCGCGATTCGCGCGCGACCCGATCGTCTTCACGCGCAACAAGTCGTTCTGATTCGCGTTGTCGTTGCGCAGCAAACGAGCTGGACCGTTGTTGGTGGTGATCAGAAGATCGAGATCGCCGTCGTTGTCGAAGTCACCGTAAGCGGCGCCGCGACCGACAATCGCGCGATTCAAAGCGCGCCCAAGCTTCGACGTCACTTCTTCAAACTTTTTCTTGCCCTTGTTGCGGAAGAGATGCGGTGGCTGCGCGTACTTGACCGTCGGTTGGACCACACTGATGTCGTCTGACACGTGGCCATTGGCAGCGAAGATGTCGAGCAAACCATCGAGATCGTAGTCGAAGAAGAAACACGCGAACGTCAACGACTGCGCCGACACTTTCCCGATCCCCGATGCGGGCGCTTCGTCAGTGAACAGTCCTGAGCCGTCGTTGTGATACAGCGCAATGCTTTCGTTCGTGAAGTTGCCGATCACAACGCTTTGCTTGCCTGAACCGTCGTAGTCGGCGGCGTCAACACCCATTCCCGCGCGCGCAGTGCCTGACTCGCTGAACGCAACGCCCGCGATAACAGCGTTGTCAGTAAACGTACCGTTGTGATTGTTGCGATAGAGCTTGTTGGGCTCGGTGTCGTTGGCGACGAAGAGATCCAGCCAGCCGTCGTCGTCGTAATCAAGCAGCGCGACGCCGAGAGTTTTGCCGGCGGGATCGTTGAGACCGGCGCGCGCGGTGACGTTTTCGAACGTTCCGTTGCCGCGATTCTTGTAGAGCGTAGGGCTTTGGCCTTTGTAAGTTTGCGGAGTGCAATACGACTTGTTCTTATTGTCGAGAGTGCAGTACTGATCCGTTTGCACTGACCATTCGACGTAATTGCCGACAAACAGATCGAGTTTGCCGTCGTTATCGAAGTCGAACCAGGCCGCACTCGTCGAGAACCCCGGATCCCCGACGCCCGCCTTGGCAGTGACGTCGGCAAACTTTCCGCCACCGAGGTTACGAAAGAGATGATTTGGGCCGAGACAGGTGATGTAAATGTCGTCGTTGCCGTCGTTGTCGTAATCGGCGACAGCGACGCCGAGACCATACATCTCGACGCCGAGACCTGTCTGCTGCGTTACATCGGTAAAGGTGCCGTCTTTGTTGTTGTGATAGAGAGCGGGAAAGGATTTACGTTTCTTGTTCTCGGGCCAGTCCATCGAGTTGACGAGGAGAATGTCCTGCCAGCCGTCGTTATCGTAATCGAGAAACGCGCCACCCGCGCCGATCGTTTCCGGAAGATACTTTTTTCCGAAGGCGCCGCTGTTGTGTTTGAAACGGATGCCGGCTTCGTTGGTGACGTCCGTATATTCGATCGCGCCCGAGGGACGTGGCGGCGTCGGGCTCGGCGACGGCGAAGCTGTGGCGGATTGTTCCGCCGGCGCATTTGCTGTTGGTGTGGTTGAAGCTGGTTGCTTGCAGGAAACGAGAAAGAGAGCCAGGAATATTAAAAGATAACGACGGGTCATATTTTCCGGGAAAAGTTTCACGCAACGGCGCAACGGCGCAACGGAGAACTTAATAAACTCGTTGCGGCGCTGCGCCGCCGCGAGAGAAATCTCTACGCGACTCCATCCAGATCTCGATCAGCATCGCTGTTGGTCCAACAAGGAACAGTGCGTACAACGGCGCGTAGACCACGTAATTCAACCGCAGCAGCATCTCGACAAAAGCCACCAGAAACACAACTACGCACTGCCACTTCTTCGCCTTCACCGTCGTCTTCGGATCCGTGATCATGAAAAACACAAAGAGCTGGTACATCGGTCCCGTTATCGGCGAGATCTCGGAACGCCACGGGTCGCCCGTGATCCAACTCCGCAAAACCGCAAATGCAAAAAACGAAAGTACGTAAGTCACGCTGATATGAATTCGCTTCGCGCGCCAGATAATCACTGAGCCGAGTATCCAGATCACCAGCAACGGCCAGATAAAATTGCCCCACTGAATGGTCAGCGCCGCGACCGTCTCAGGCGCCAGGAATAACAACACACAAATACCGAAGTTCGATGGATTCCAAAGATGTCGCCCTTTCACCCGCAACACGTACTTCGACATGATCGACAGCACGCTGCACAAAGCGAACGGCCATAACGCAGGCGAGCGAAGCAGAATGCCGACGCTGATGCCCGAGATGTACGCGCTTGCTAAGTTGATCCACTTGCCAAAAAAGATCCGGCCCAGCACAAGCTCCGCCACGAGCGCTGCGGCGATAGCGAGCGCCGTTCGTTCATAACCTTCAAGAATCCCGTACGCGAAATGACCGACAACCAGAATCGTCGTGATAAAAAGCGGCGGAAGATAGGCCGCAGGTAAACGCGGCCGAACGCGGATTTGTGATCCGTGTTCATCCGCGTTTATCTGCGGCTGCGTAAACGAACTCAAAAGTTAAGCACTTTCCTTAATCTTATAGACTTGGCCCACGCTCGGCTTTTCTATCGTCTCAACTTTTCCTGACGGCCAGCGAATCTCCGCTTTCTCGATGTGCGGGTTCTTTCCGACGCCAAAATGTATGCGTCGCTGGTTCTGCGCACAAAAACCACTGCCTCCCGAAACCTGTTGCACCTGCTCGCGACCATCCCAGAACAAACGCACCTCGGCGCCGATCGCGCTGCGATTACTCACCGAACCTTCAAGCTCAAAACTGATCGACTTGTTTTGAGGCGTCACGTTGTTTTTGTACATCAACAGCGGTCCTCTCTGATTCGCGACGACAACGTCGAGCACGCCACGATTCCACAAATCAACAAGCGCCACCGCGCGCCCATCAAACACGTCACTCGCTCCCACTGCCTGCGCGACGTTCACAAACTTTCCCGCGCCATCGTTGATCCAAACTCTCTTCTGCTGATAACCCGATAAGCTGCGACCATCCATCGCGGGCCACTGAGCGGCGTCGGAAATAATCGTAGAATTGCCGCCCGCGATCTTCGAGAAGTCGTACCAGTAATTTTGATTTCGATCGAGCGAGACGTATCCATTCACGAGATAAAGATCGAGCGTGCCGTCGTTGTTTAGATCGCCAAACTGCGCTCCGAAACTCCAGCCGCCCATCTCAACGTCCATCGCGCGGGCGAGATTGTCATACTGAAGCGCATCGCCGCCAGTTCCATCGCGCGGTATCCAGAGATTGTTTCCCTGGATCAAAATGCCGTCTTCAGAAATATTGGAAACGTAGATCGAATAACGTCCTTGATTGAGGATGTCGCCGACCGAAGCACTCATGCCGCTCTTCGGTGAGAAACCAACACCAGTCTGTTTGCCCGCTTCACGAAACTGCTTCCCGTCGTTGAAGTACAACTCCGAGATGCCGTAATCATTCGCGATAAACAGATCCTGCTGGCCTGCTCCGCGCAGATCCGCGACAGTTGCGGCGAGCGCCCAACGACGCGTGTCGATGCCGAGCTTCTGACTGACTTCCTCAAACGATCCGTCACCGAGATTGTGGAAGAGATACTTGCGCCCGCCGTTCTTCGCGTACTCAAAACTCTCCGGCATCATCCTCGTGTTTTTCAGATGCCACAGATCGACGTCTTCCGCGTAATAGCCGCCGAGAAACAGATCGAGCTTGCCATCGCGATCATAGTCAAACCACACCGCAGTGTTCGCGTTGACCCACGACGGCAATCCCATCTTGTCGCTGACGCGCGTGAACTTCTGTCCCGCGTCGTTATGGAAGAGTTCGGGCTTGCCCCACTTGTAGAGGAACAGATCTTCGTAACCGTCGTTGTCGTAATCGCCCCAAACCGATCCCATCGAAACGCCGGTGCCCGCCTGATTGAGATCCGCGATGCCCATCGCACCAGCGACGTCGGTGAACGATCCGTCAGTGTTGTTTTTGAAGAGCGCGTTCTTACTTCCCTCACCGCTGTTGGTGACGTAAAGATCAGCCCAGCCATCGCGATTGAAGTCGACCACTGACACGGCCGCGCCCATCGATGCAACTTGCGGCATGATGTGATCGAGACGATGGTCGAGCGTGGGCGCCTGGTGAGTGAAGTTAACTCCGGACGTCTTCGCCACTTCTTCTAAGTGAAATCCATAACGGCTCAATGCTGCGTTTGCACCGAGAGAGTTGTTCACCCCTTCGCGGCGAGCGGCTATGCGGCGCATCACTAACGGCACTGCGAGTAAACAGATAAACACAATGACGAGAATGATTCTCGCCACCTTCCGGCCGCTCATTTCCTGTACAACCTCATTGCGTTCTGAAAGACGTCTGTGGTGACGTAGCGCGTATGGTAGTTTTGCCAGTCATCAGGATGTTGGCGATAAACCCATTCATCCTCAAGACGGCCCGGCGCTGTGATGTATTCGTTTTTAGCGTGATAAGGCAAAGGCTGCACGGTTTTGGAAAAGGTCGAATTGTAGTCTCCGTCCTTGATCCAACCGTCGCCAACTATCACGTAGTCGCGCACCCAGCCTGGTGCTGGTGGCGGTTGCGCAGCGAACCGAAACGACATCTCGTCGCCCGCGTTCATGATCACGTATCGATCATCGGCCTGCTTCAGCAAATCGCGCACGTCGCCGAAGCGCGTATAGTAGCCGATCAGATCCCGCCAGATCTGTTTTGAACTCGAAAGACGATTATAGTCAGGGACTTCAGGTGATGAATCATCCTTTCGGTTGATAACTGAGTAACCACGATAATGCAGATCGGCAACCTGCGGATCGAGGCGCGTGGTCTTGAGCTGTGCGTTTGGAATTCCGGTTGCCCACTCGAGCGAATCCCAGTAAACCTCCAGATTAGTTCGTAAACGCAAGCGATGCGGAATGCCGGGCTTGAACACATTAGTCAGATCAAACAAGCAGATTTTCTTGCGGCCGGCCGGAAAACCCATGTTTGGCCGCACCACTTGCCAGCCGCCTTTTCCATCAGGAATTTCCAGGCTGAGCGGCTTCGCTTGCTCCTGTTGCCCCTGACTGATGGCGACGTTGATCGATGAGTCGGTTGGATGCATCCAGCCGTTTGCGATTAACCAAAGCGGGCCGCTTGCAGGCACGTCACCAAGATCGAGTTCGACGTAATGATCGCGCGTGACGCCCTGGTACCTTCCGCGACCGAATGTATCGAGATACTTTCCGTCTAAATCATTGATGATGCTGGTGACGTCATTTCCTTGATCATCAACCGCGCGCGCGACCTTGCGTGGCGATGAGACAGTGGTGATTTCCAACTTCGCCGCGGGAATCACAAAACGTTCGTCAACAAAGATGTCTGAGCCCTCAGGATGATCGACGACTATGAGACTGAGGTGATCGTAATAGTAGGTCTCCCACAGCTCGGCAGTGATTCGCAGATCGTAATAACCATCGTGAGGCACGAGCTGATCGCGACTGATCTTGTACCACTCTTCGGTTGCCTCAACTCGCGCCGTTCCGAGCGTGTTAATACGAAGACCAATCGCCGAACTCCACGGCACTGCATCCTTCACGAATTCCATCTGCTTGCCGTTCCACGCAAACAGAAATGGACACGATCCTTTCAAACGTTGCTCGGTGACGATTTCCTGATCCCCTTTGATTTCGAAGTCGGCGCGTACGGTGCCGTTGGGCCAGACAACGCGAATCACGTCAGTGCTTGTTTGTTCGCCGAGACCGAAGTGAAGCAGCGGACCAGTGATCGGTTGTTTTTGGACCAGTAGTCCCGAACGAATTTCCATTTCGCCGCCGACACCGAACGAGTTGATGCGTTGATCGCCGCTGGCCTGAACGGCGCGCGGGCGTACGACTTGCCAATGATAATTTTTCGTGCCTTGATTGATCGCTTCGAGTGGCTTGCCTTCAGCGGAAAGACCGAGGAGATCGAGTCGACCGTCGTTATTGACATCCGCGATATCAAACGCTGGTCCAACAGGTTCTGATAACGGCGTGAACTTGCCATCCGCTTCGCTCAGCCAAACAAACGCGGCATATTGACCAAATAAGATGAGATCGAGTCCACCGTTGTTATCGAGATCGGCCACACGCAAACTCGCGATCTTTCCGTTCACGTCGTGTGCTTTCACGATCTCTTCGAAGTCCCAACCGACGCCGTGGTCTTTATCAGACAGGCGTTTGATCGATCCTCGTTCGACAACCAGAAGATCCAAAATGCCGTCGTTGTTCACATCGGCGACATTGATTGCGAACGCCTTGGTGTCGGGAACTGAACGCTCCGCGAATTGTCCCTGTCGTTCGTTGCTGAAGACATGCAGCTTGCCGGCGCCATCGATCAGCGCTGCGTCAGGATCGCCGTCCGCATCGAGATCCGCCCATGCGAAATCCACTATTCCGGAGACACCGGAAAAAGGATGAATCTCGAGAAAGGTATCGTCGCCGTTGTTTCTTAAAACAGTTGGAACGCCATCGGCCGCGCCGAGAATCAGATCGAGATCGCCATCCGCTTCGATATCCGCTGCCCACGCCGCGATGTAGCTGCGATTGGTGACAGCCGGAGGAAGTTTCGTGTTTGCGGTTACGTCCGTGAAAGCTGCGGGACTGTCCTGCCGAAACAAACGCACGCCATGTTCGCTTGCGAGTACGATGTCAGTCTTGAAGTCGTAATTGAAATCGACAGGCAGGATACGTTGCGAAAAAGGTGCTCCGCCTGGAAACGGGAGAGTTGCGCCGCTTGCGAGACGCACTTCCTTTGCGGTGGCGGTCGCGACTACAGGGGCGCCGGCGCCGCTCAAAGAAATCGCGCCAATCCAAATTTGTTGAGACACGTCCAGGTTGTTGATGGGTTCGTCCTTGAAAGTGAGGCCTGTATCGGCGGCCGCGGTTCTGAAGACAGGCGCTTCGAGTTTGAGAAAGTGCCTGAACGGAGTAGCTTCTTCACCGGGCTCCGGCTTGATTGCAGCGAGATCGCGGCGGTATTCAGGAACGCGCATCAGCACGTTGCGCAGAAAACTCGTGCTCGTCGCTGCTGCTGTTGTATCGCCAGATTGCGCTGATGCGTCGAGTGCGGATACCTGGGTCCGCACTTCTTCTGGCCACGCCGAAGAACGAGCGACGATCTTCGCTACTGAAGATTTAAGAGTTTCCGTATCGCGACGTTTTGCGGAGATGCGACTCAGTTCAACGAGAGCCGCGAGATTGTCAGGTTGTGCAGTTAAAATTTTCTGAATCAGCGTTTGAAACTCGTCCGCGGCTTTTTCATCGCCTTGTCGCTCGACTTCCTCGGCGAGTTTGTAGATCGCGATTAAGTTGTTCTGGTCCAACTCAACTGATTTGCGCAACTCTTCGATCGCCACCGGCGTGTTGCCGCGACTGCTTTCCAGCAGCCCGAGGAGATAATGAATGTCGCTGTTGTCGGGCGCGAGATCGCGTGCTTTTTGCAGTCGCTCGGCGGCGACATCGTAGTTTCGTTGTCTGAGAGCAAGCAGACCCCAGTTGGCCCAACCGGCAGGCTCGGCAGCCGCGATCTGCGTAAACTGCGCGAGCTTTGCATCCGCCTGAACGTCATGACCAACTTCGAGCGCCGCGAGTCCGATGTAGAACGTTCGCACGAGCTCGTTGTACTCGGGAGCGGACTTCGCCGGAAGCTTGGCCGCTGGGCGACAAGCACTGATTGCAAGCAGCAGCGCGAAGAGAATCGTAATTTTCTTTTTGATCATTAGGTCTCTATAGGACTTATAGATCCTGTATTTGCGCGTTTTCTGGAAACTTCGGCACAATGTAGCACAATGAGATCTAAAATCGCCCTGCTGGTGTTGGCCGCAATTTTCCTGGCGAGCCCGCGCCCGGCTCACGTTCAAAACGCAACCAAAGCTAACAATCGCGAAGAAGCGTATCGCGCGAACAACATCGGCGTAGCCCTCCTCGAACAGTTCAAAGCGAAAGAGGCCGCGGATGCATTTCGGCGCGCGTTGCAACTCGATCCCGCACTGGTGCTCGCGCGCATTAATCTCGGCATCGCGCTCTTTAACATCCCGGACGTGCCTGCCGCGCAAAAAGAGTTACAGGCTGCAATCGCCGCCGCTCCGAACGCGCCGCAACCACACTACGTCCTCGGTCTCGCAGCCAAGTCGCAAAACAAAGCAGACGAAGCAATCGCATCGTTTCAAAAAGTCTTGCAGATCGATGCACAAGACGTCGGCGCGAATGTAAACCTGGGACAACTCTACGCGCAGCAACGAAAGTATGCGGAAGCGATTGCGGTCTTGCGCACGGCAGTGACAATGGAGCCGTACAACGCCACCGCGCTCTACAACCTCGGCACGTCGTTGATACGTTCGGGCCAGCGCGACGAAGGTCAGAAAGTCGTCGCACAGTTTCAGGAGTTGCGAAACCGCGGCACCGGCACGACGCTCGGCAATAACTATCTCGAACAAGGTCGCTACGCCGAAGCAATTGCGTCAACCGGCGCTGAAGCTGACGTCGTGGATAAGGAAACGCCGGAAGTTGTCTTCACGGATGTGACTTCCGCAGTGTTGCCACCGCCGCCGCCAGGCTGGCAGGGAGCCACTACCATCGATCTGCACACAGGCTCACTGTTGCTCTTTGACTACGATCTCGACGGCGATCTCGATTTACTCGAAGTTTCCGACTATGGACAACGTCTGTTGCGCAACGACAAAGGCAAGTTTACCGATGTCACGGCGCAAGCCGGCGCGCTTTCGAAAGGAGCAAAATCGCAGGGAGCCGCTGCAATAGCCGGCGACTATGACAACGATACGAAGCCCGATCTCTTCATTATCCGCATGCACGGTGGGACGCTCTATCACAACGACGGCAACGGAAGTTTCTCAGACGTAACTGCGACGGCAAAGATCCCGGCTACTTTTGTGAATGGAACAACGGCAGCATTCGTCGATTTCGATCACGATGGGGATCTCGATCTGCTGCTTGGCGGCGATGGCTTGATGTTGCTGAGAAATAACGGCGACGGCACGTTTGCCGATCAAACCGAGGCCGCGAAACTTACGGACAAAGTCCATGCACGCGCCATCGTCCCCACCGATTTCGACAACAGACGCGATATTGATCTCCTCGTCGCCTCGTCCGATAAAACCTCACTATGGCGCAACCTGCGCGATGGGACATTCCGCGATGTTGCTGCCGAAGTAGGGCTGACATTGAAAGGCGCAATAAACGTCACTGCCGGCGATGTAAACAAAGACGGCTTTACTGATTTCTACTTTGCCTCACCGGATGCCGGCACGGTCGGTTATCTCGCGCTCAGCGACGGCAAGGAACATTTTCGAATAACGCAGGCAGGTGGCGCAGCTTCAGCTTCGCAGTTTCTCGACTATGACAATGACGGTCTGCTCGATCTGGTTTCAGTGGCCAGGAATGGGCTTAGCGTGTTGCGTAATACAGGGAATACGTGGACAGACGTAAGTGCTAAGGCGACGAAGGGACTTACCGCGGGTGGTCTGCCGTACATGCTGGTGGCCGGTGACATCGACGGTGATGGCGATACCGATATCATCTACGGCGCGCCAGGTAATTATGTGAAAGTCGCGCGCAATGACGGCGGCAACACGAATCGTTCGCTGCGCGTGAACCTCGCGGGCAGGGTCAGCAATCGTAGTGGTGTCGGCGCGAAGATTGAAGTGCGCGCCGGTAGTCTGGCGCAAAAACTCGAGACCTATTCCGCTTCGCCCGCGCCCGCACCCGGTGACATCGTTTTCGGACTCGGTAAACGCACCGCAGTCGATGCCGTGCGTGTGTTGTGGCCGGCGGGAATCGTGCAGGCTGAAACAGAGATTGCAAACACGAACACACTCTCGCTCACCGAGCTCGATCGCAAACCATCGTCGTGTCCTTATCTATACGTTTGGAATGGCGAACGCTTTCAGTTCGTCACAGATTTCATGGGCGGCGGTGAGATGGGTCACCTCGATGCGCCCCGAACTTTCAACACTCCTGATCCTGATGAGTACGTTCGCATTCCCCGCGATCTCCTCCGTCAGCGCAACGGGCGTTATGAACTGCGCGTCACAAACGAACTCGAAGAAGCGCTCTTTGTCGATCACGTGCAGCTCATTGCTGTCGCGCATCCGGAAGGCGTCGAAGTTTATCCGAATGAAGGACTAACGGAGCCGCCGCAGCCGTTCAAGATCTACTCGACGCGCGACGCTCGTCCACCTGTTTCCGCAGTTGATGAGCACGGGCATGACGTGCTTGCGCGTATCGCTCGTTTGGATCGCGAGTATCCTGATGATTTTCCGCTTCTTCCGATTCGTGGTTACGCGAAGGATCACGAACTCACTTTAAATCCTGGACCAACAACATCGTCGCACACGCGTTTGTTGCTGACTGGTTGGACTGACTATGCATGGTCCAGCGACAACCTTGCCGCATCACAAAGCGGAAAGAGCCTGACCTTGCCTGCGTTGCAAGTGAAAGACAAAGAAGGACGCTGGCGCACGGTTATCGAAAACGTCGGCATCCCGGTTGGCCGGCCGCAAACGGTCGTCGCGGATCTGAGTGGAAAGTTTTTGAGTGCGAGTCGCGAAGTGCGTATCGTCACAAACATGCGCATCTACTGGGATCAGATCCTCGTGGATACTTCTTCTGGTAATTTTCCGATGCAATTAACGCGGCTCGATCCGGTTGTCGCTGATTTGCGCTGGCGTGGTTTTTCGCTCGAACACTCGCCCGATGGTCGACAACCTCTGGGTTACGACCACGACAAGGTTTCGTTTACTTCGCCGTGGAAAGTGATGACAGGTCGATACACGCGTGAGGGCGACGTGCGCGAGTTGTTGCTCACGTCGGACGACATGTTTGTGATTTCGAGACCGGGTGACGAGTTGTCATTGTCGTTTCCGGCAGACAAGTTGCCGCCGCTGCCGAACGGATGGACCAGGACGTTTCTGCTCTACGCGGATGGGTTCAGTAAAGAGATGGACATCAACTCGGCGAGTCCTGATCAGGTTGGACCGCTTCCCTTCCACGGGATGAGCAAGTATCCATACGCGTGGCCGGAGCGTTACCCGATGACTAAAGAGCGGCAGAGGTATTTGGAAAAGTACAATACACGTGTCGTTACATCGCACGTAGACAGGATTGCCGGATTTAAAATGCCGTAAGAACTTTCTCTGCGGCTCTCTGCGTATCTCTGCGGTCTCTGCGTCGAAGGACGCTTGCCATCGCAGAGAACGCAAAGGACCGCAGAGACCGCAGAGATCATCATGGACCACATCAGATATTCAGTCGCCGCCTGTCAGACAGATTCACCTAATCCTATCGATCGTCGCGGGATGCGCGCGAACACGGAGCGCATGCTCTCGATGATCGACTCCGCGGTCGCGGGCGCGGCGCCGTTTTTGCCGGTGCGACTTGTCGTATTTCCGGAGTTTGCGCACGCGGCGCCTGTTTTCGTAACGGCCGCCGAGTTGATCGATAAACTCGCGATCCAAATTCCGAACGAGCACACCGAGAAGCTGCAACAAAAAGCGAAGGAACACGACATTTACATCCAAAGCGGCTCGATGCTTGAAATGGATCCGAAATGGCCCGGACACGTTTTCAATACGACCTGCCTGATCGGTCCGCAAGGTGTGCTTTACAAGTATCGCAAGGTGAATACGTGGATTCCATACGAGGTTCACACGAGCCCTCACGATCTGGCAGGTTACGACGAGCCGTTGTTTCCAGTCGCTGACACTCCGATCGGCAAGATCGGCTGCGCGATCTGTTACGACTGGCTTTTTCCGGAAGCTATGAGACAGTTGGCCGCGAACGGCGCGGAGTTGTTATTACGCGTCTCGGCTTACATGGATCCGTGGGGCGCGACTGAGCCGATGGCGTGGTGGACGATCGTGAATCGCTGTCGCGCACTCGAAAACATCGCGTACGTTGTGGCCGCGAACCAGGGCGCGAGT
>DATEWS010000838.1:0-5236 GCA_035257785.1 Pyrinomonadaceae bacterium | reverse complement strand
AATAAACGTGATGAGTGATCGCCTGCCGCCGTACGCTTTTTGATAAGTGGAATACGGAATGTAGATCACGTTGTCGCGCGAGAACCCGAAGATCGAGCCCAACGGCTCAAGCACGCCGAGAACGAGATATGGCCGCCCGTCAATGCGTATCTCCTGTCCGACAGCCCTATCAGCAGGCGCATCATTAAATAGGTTCTTCAGCATGTCCGGACCGAGGACGCAGATATCACGTCCCGCTGCACCTTCACTCTCGGTCCAGATACGGCCGGCATTGATCGACACGCCATCGATATCAAACATCGTGATCGGCTCGACGCCACGGATGCGAACGTTCTCCGCCTTCTGATCGGCATACTTGACGGTCTCGATCGCGTTCGCAGCGATGCCGACTCGCCAACAGGCGGAACACAATCGTTGAATCGCCTCCGCGTCTTCGTGGGTCACGTCTTTACGGCGATTAAATTTGATGAAATCTTCGCGCGACTTGATGATCTGCGGATTCTTCGAAACAGTGAAGACAGTGGAACCTTGTGAAGAGAAAGTCTGCGCGACTGTTTGATTGAGTCCCTTGATGATGGTGACGACGGAGATGACTGCGGCAACACCGACGATGATGCCAACCAGGGTCAGTGCGGTGCGGAGCTTGTTAGCACGCAGACTGGCAGTGGCAACACGAAACGCTTCCCAGATCTGTTGGCCGTGAAAAAGCACAAAGAGCACAAAACAAAAAGCTATTTTCTTTTGCGCATTTTGTGCCTTTTTGCGGCGCTACTTGATTCTTTCGTCTTTCTCGATTTGACCGTCGCGAATCGAGATCACGCGGTGCGCGCGGTCCGCAATGTCGTGTTCGTGAGTAACGACGATGATTGTGTTGCCTTCTGAGTGGAGTCGCTCGAACAGGTCCATAATTTCCATGCTGGTGTGCGAATCGAGTGCGCCCGTCGGTTCGTCGGCCAGGAGGATCGACGGATGGTTCACGAGCGCGCGCGCGATCGCGACGCGCTGGCGTTGACCGCCAGAGAGCTCGTTGGGCTTATGCATCATGCGCTCACTGAGATCAACTGAGCGCAATGCCTGTTGGGCCATCTCATGACGCGTCGAAGAACTGACACCACCGTAGATCAGCGGCAACTCAACATTGTGCAGCGCAGTCGCGCGCGCAAGCAGGTTGAACGTTTGAAAGACGAAGCCCACTTCCTGGTTGCGGATGCGAGCGAGCTCGTCGTCATCCATTTCGGAAACGTTCTTGCCGTTAAGCCAGTACTGGCCCTGTGACGGTGTATCGAGGCAGCCGATCAGGTTCATCAACGTCGACTTGCCGGAACCTGATGGTCCAATGATCGCGATGTACTCGCCGCGCGGAATATCAAACGAGACTCCGTGCAGCGCATGCACGGATTCAGTTCCCATCTGGTATGTCTTCCAGATGTTGCGCATCGAGATCAGCGATGACGGATCATGGCCGTCGACCTCAACGCGCGGTTGGATCGCACTCTCTCTTTCTACTGGGGGAGTAATCGTAAGAGTAGCGTCACTCATCTAGCTGGCCTCGTTTCCGTTGGCGTTCCCCGGTTTCTTGGTCTGCCGTTTGATCGTCATTCCGTCTTTGAGCGTCTTCAAAACGCGACTCGGTCCACGCACGATCTCCATGTCTTTCTGAACGCCGCTCGTAACTTCGATATCAGCTTCGCCGGTGATGCCCGTAGTCACTTCGATGAAGCGCACCTTGTTGCCCTCGACGATATAAACGCCTTTCTGCGACTTCGGTTTTTCACCGACCGGCGTTGCCGCCGGAACACTGCCTGAGACTGTAGCCGACGGAGATGCCCCCGCCGTTGCGGGCGCCTTCTCCACGATTGATTCCAACGGTACTGCCAGCACGTTGTTCTTCGTGTTGGTGGTAATCGTGGCCGTTGAGCTCATACCCGGACGCAGTTCTTTTTGAACTTCGTCCGAAAGATCTCTCAGCTCGAGTGTGACCTTGAATTCTTTCGCTTCCTGAACGTTGACGCGGTTCGACAAACCGCCAGTCGCATCTGACTTCGCGATGGCCAGCGGGTTCTTCTGGATGACGACTGCCTTCAGTTCTTTCTCACCCAGCGCGTCAACTTTGACCTTTGCTTCCTGGCCCACCTGGACGTTGTTGATTTCAGTCTCGTCGACGTTTACTTCGATGTTGATCTGAGACATGTCAGCAATCGTCATCAAGGGAGTTGTCGATAACTGGGAAACCGCATACTCACCGACACGTGTCGGAATGTCGGCGATAACTCCGGTGAGTGGCGACAACTGTGTTGCCTTGGAACGCTGGCTCTGCTGGCCGCGCAACATCGCCTGCTGCTGGCTGGCCCGCATTTCCGACGACTTAATGCTGGTTTGGGCGTCCTTCACGGCGATGCGCTGCTGGTTCGCTCGTTCCTGAGCTTCCTTTACGGCAATGTTCTGTGCTTCGAGGTTGGCCTTTGCAGTTTCCAGTGCGATTTTCGCAGTCTCGTAGCGATCGCGTGCCGTGTCGTACTCAAATCTTGAAGCGACTCCCGACTCGATTAGTTCGGTGTAACGTTTCAGTTCGCGTTGCGCGGTGTTCAATTCAACTTGCGCCTTGTCGACGTTCGTCTGCATGGCGACCACTTGCTGTCGCGCAGCGGCCACAGACGCTTCCGCGACGACCAGTGACTGCTGGGCTGAAGTCACTGCGTTGCGAGCGTTTTGCACATCATTTATCGAAGCCTGGGTAGCGGCCCATTGAGCTTCCTGGCTCGACTGCAACTGAGTCGGATCGATTCGCACGAGCGGCTTGCCCTTGGTGACCATGTCGCCCGGGTTTACATAGATCTCCTCGATGCGGCCCGGGACCTCGCTGGTCAGTTTGATATAGCGGATGGGGCGTACCTCGCCTGACGAGGTGACGGTCTGTTTGAGTTCCGGCCTAATGTCAAGCTTCACCGTGACGACTTCCGGCTCTTCCTTGCGGGTGGCGATAACGCTAACGACGACGACTGCAATGAGCACCACCGCTGCGACAATACCGATTATGATTTTCTTTTTTCGACTCAGGGCCATTCTTCTTTAATTCCTTATAATTGTAGGGGCCTTCAATTTCTCGAAGTAGTTTCTACGTGGAAACTTATCAAACAGTTTCATGTAAGAGCAAACTCCGACCGGGCCATCATACAGACGCTAAATATCGGGATTTGTTAACAGTTGCTGCGTTTTTATCTGCGACGTCTGCGTATCTCAGTGTTCTCTGTGTTAAAGCCAGTCTCAACGCGGAGGGCCACGGAGATACGCAGAGATCGCAAAGATAAGATGCGTTGGCGCGGCGGGCGCGTTCGCGCTAAAATGACTTGCTTTTAACTTGTATGATTACCTGCGACAGGTGCAAAACAGAAAACTTGGACGGATCGCAGTACTGCGACGAATGCGGCGCACCTTTGCGCCCGAACGGGCGTCCAAGCCCGGTTCAGAAAATGCTCGGGCACGAGAGTAACGGCAATCACGCTCCTGCCCCGCATCCGGAGTTCGCGGCTGGCCGCGTTTCCGCCGGCCTGAGTTTTTCAGGACTGAGAGCAACTGCCAAACCGCATGCCCGCTTGGTTATCGAAAAGGGCCGCTCGACCGGAAAGCAGTTTTTGTTAAATGATGTGGAGGCCCAGATCGGGCGTTGGGACGCCGATGGCGGCATCTTCCCCGACGTCGACCTGGACACGGACGATCCGGAAGCTAAGGTCTCCCGCCGTCACGCCCGCATCACTCTGAGCAACGGCCAATATTTTCTTGAGGATCTGGGTTCGACCAACGGTACGTTTATCAATCGTGGCAAGAGACTTCCCCCGGGACAGCGTCAGGCGTTATGCGACGGTGACGAAATCATAGTTGGAAAAACATTTCTGCGCTTCCACATCGTGAAGTAAGCCTGCTACGACGTCTTCTTAGCAGTGATTCGTTAATAGATGACTGAATGTAACCTATGCGGCGCCCGCGTATCTCCCGGCGAACAGTTTTGCGGTAATTGCGGCTCGCAGCTAACCCCCAGTTCAGCAAAGTTAGGAACCGTGTCTGCCAACATTGGCGACGACAGCGAAGCGCGCCCGGAGTGGGCCGAGACGCTCGAGCCCGAGCCTGCGGAAGAAATTCACGTCACTGCCGAGCAGCCTGTTTCCGAAATCCTGGAAACAACGGTTGTAGCTCCAGAGGAATCAGCGCCGCCGATATCGTCAAACTCACTCGGCGGTTCGTTTACAGACAACGTTCAGGCGCCCGCGGGCACAGGTGCTCCAAAGAAAGAAGGCACGACCGGTGGGCACCGGCCTACAGTAAAGCAACTCGCCCAAAATACGGTGTTGAATGGCCGCTACGAGATCGTGCGCCGTATCGGTGGCGGCGGTATGGGCGCGGTTTACCTCGCTAAGGATCGAAATCTCGGTGATGCACCGCGTGCTGTTAAAGAGATGGTCGAGTCGCATCTCGATCCGACCCAGCACGAGAAAGCGATCGGCGACTTCAAACGCGAGTCGCTGTTGTTAACGTCGCTCGAGCACCCGTCGATACCGACAATCTACGACTACTTCTACGACGACGCATTGAGTCGCTTCTATCTCGTGATGAAGTACATCTCGGGTGGTGACCTTGCTTCGAGATTGCGCGCAGCAGTTGGCGGCAGGTTGGACGAAAAGACAGTCACCGATTGGGCCATGCAAGTGGCCGACGTACTCGACTACCTGCACTCGCGACCGAAACCGATCATCTATCGCGATCTGAAACCCGCGAACCTGATGATCGACGGCAACACCGGTCGTGTGATGTTGATCGACTTCGGCATCGCGCGCTGGGTCACGCAACAGGAAAAAGGCGTCACGGCCGTCGGCACGATGGGTTATGCGCCGCCGGAACTCTTCAGCGGACGAGTGCAGCCGGCATCGGATGTTTACAGTCTTGGCGCGACGATGTTTCACCTGTTGACTGGCTCCGATCCGCAGGACAACCCGCTGCTAATTTTCGACTTCACTAAGAACCCGAGACCACGCCAGATCACGCCATCGCTTTCGAGTGAGATGGAGATGATCCTGATGCGGACGGTTGAGTACCGGCCCGAGGATCGTTACCGCACGGCGGGCGAGCTGAGAAACGAGCTGGCGACGCATCTCGAGAAGTTGATGTCGGGTCGCGTGAGTTACGGAATGCCGGCGCCTGTTCTCGGCGGTGAAACCGTTCAGGTACAAACGGTCTATTGCGG
>DATEWS010000837.1:0-9783 GCA_035257785.1 Pyrinomonadaceae bacterium | reverse complement strand
AACGTGACGGTACCGGTCGAAGTCGCAGGTGCGGTCACCGTCGTTGGATTCACGGTTAGGTTCGCTAAAGTCGAACCCTCGGGAATCGTTATTGTTGCCGTAGCGCTGTTCGACAAAGGCGATTGATTGCCCGCCGCATCGACAGCTGCCACTGTGTAGACATGAGTTCCCAACTGATTAGAATCATTGAACGTCGTTCCGGTGACGGTACTGATCGGTGTTGTTCCATTATCACGGAACACCCTGTAGCCTGTGACGCCAACATCATCAGTCGACGCGGTCCATGAAAGCTCGATAGTACTGGTCGCAAGGTTAGCCGTCGCAGTAAGAGCCGTCGGAGCGGTCGGCGGCGTGATGTCACCACCAACAACAGTGGCACTGGCTACGTTGGATAGCGCCGACTCATTACCGGCCGCGTCTATCGCCGTCACTTGATAACTGTGAGTTCCCGACACTCCTGCATCAGAGAACGTGGTGACGTTGATTGTGTTGATAAGTCCACCGTCACGAAAGATGCGGTATCCGGTGACAGCGACGTCATCAGTTGCAGCAGTCCACGAAAGTTCGATTGCATTGGTGGTCGGATTGAATGTTGCCGTGAGGCCGGCCGGCGCGGTCGGTGGCGTCGTGTCGGTCGTGGTTGCAACTTCGTTAATGTAACGCGCGAGCGTTAGATCAAAGTTGTTGCGAAAAGCTCTTCCCGCGGCCACGATCTTTCCGTCCGACTGAATAGCTACAGCCTGGGCTACGTCAGTTCCGCCGGCGATATCGGTCGTTATTCTGCCGCCGCTTCCAAACCCTGTATCAAGAGTGCCGTCAGAGTTGTAACGCACGATCGCAAAGTCGGGTGGAGTAGCGAACGTCTTGAACGCTGCGCCAACCACAATGATCTTGCCATCGGGTGAAAGCGCCAAAGCGTGCCCTTGTTCGGTGGCGCTGTCGGGAAAAGGAATCGCGGTTTCTCCAGCAATGCCGAAACCAGCGTCGAGCGTACCGTCCGAGTTGTAACGCGCCAGAGCAATGTCAGACGCAACCGGGCGCGTCGCACTGTCCGACGCGGTTCCGGCGACGACGAACTTGCCGTCGGGTTGCAGCACGACACCATTCGCCTGTGCACCTGCGCCAAAGAAATCGGTGATCTGTTTGCCGCCGGCGCCAAAACCAAAGTCAGTGCTGCCGTCCGTGTTAAAGCGCGCGAGGGCGAATCCAATATCCTGATTCAAACTGTCATATGAAGCGCTGCCTACGACGATGATCTTGCCGTCCGGTTGAAGCACTGCGGCGTTCGCTTGATCGAAGCTGCCGAAGAAATCAAAAACGACTTTGCCGCCCTTGCCAAAACTGGCATCGAGTGTACCGCTGGCGTTGTAACGCGCGAGGGCGAAGTCAAGGCCGCTGCCGGGGACGTCCGGATTGAAGTCAACTGTGCCGGCGACAACGATCTTGCCGTCCGGTTGAAGCATGACAGCGCTGGCTGCGGCGAAGTTGCCGCCGAAGCTGGTTGTAAGCGCGCCGCCATTGCCGAAACCTGGATCAGGGCTGCCGTCACTACGATAGCGCGCCAGTGCAAAGACGCGTGGGTTGCCACCGTCACCGGGGAGTTGTGCAAAACCTGCAACTACGATCCTGCCGTCCGGTTGAATCGCGATGGCGCTGATTGAATCTACGTTGCGAAAGAAATCAGTCGTGATCTTGCCGTTCTTACCAAAGCGCTTGTCGAGCGAGCCGTTCGCGTTGTAACGCGCCACGATAAAGTCCTCGACGGTCTTCGAATTACTGAAGCTCGAACCAGCGGCAACGATCTGGCCGTTCGGCTGAACTGCAACCGCGTTTGCCTGATCGATATTTCCCGCGAAGTCCGTTCTAACGATGCCGCCTGTTCCGAAAGTCGGGTCGAGATTGCCGGCCGTAGTCTGTGCCTGACTGACTACTGCTATGGTTAGCATGACGATTATCGTTGCCAGAAAGGTCTGCGTTACTTTCATTGATGTTTATCCCTCCCTCTGTTGCAGAACTTCTCTGCGGTTCTCGGCGTATCCCTGCGCCCTCTGCGTTTGTATTGTCCTTTAACGCAGAGAACGCTGAGATACGCCGAGGGCGCAGAGAAATGGACCATCAAACTATGGTCTTAGAACGTTGAGTACGGCAGTCCGTCCGGTGCCGGCCAGGGTTGCCGTGATGGTAACGGGGTTCTGGCCTCCGCCGAGTTGCCCCGTCAAGGTTGTGACCGTAAAGGTCGCCGAATTCTGCCCAGCCGCCACAGTTACCGTAGCCGGTACTCGAGCTTTTCGTGTGTCACTGCTGGTCAGTGTGATGGTCAGCCCGCCCGCCGGTGCTGGACCACTTAAAGTGACCGTGCCCGTTGAAGGTGCCGGAGCTGTCACTGTCGTTGGGTTCAGCGCGAGCGAAACGAGTGCGCCTGCGAGTTGAGTTGTTGCCGAGGCCGTATTCGACTTGGCGGACTGGTTGCCCGCTCCATCGAAGGCCGAGACCTGGTAACTATGCGTCGAATTTACCGCCAGACCCGTGTCAGAGAATGACGTTGTAGTGACTGTGGCGATCTCTGTCGCTCCGCCATCGCGGAAGACTTTGTAACCGGTAACAGCGAAGTTATCGGTCGACGCGGTCCAATTCAGATCGATAGTGGTCGTGCTTGAACCCGTCGCCGTGAGACCTGTCGGATCAGTTGGCGGCGTAGTGTCGTTGCCCTGCGTCGAGGCCGTTACAGTGTTCGACGCTGCCGACAAATTATTCGACCCGTCAAACGCCTTCACCGTGTAGCTGTGCGTTGAGCCGATTCCAAGACCGGTGTCGGAGTAGTTGGTTGCCGAAACCGTGGCGATCGGAGTTGCACCGCCGTCGCGGTAAACGTTGTAACCAACGACCTCAACGTTATCGGTCGACTCCGTCCACGAGAGATTAATCGTGGTGGAGTTTGCTCCGACCGCCGTTAGATTCGATGGAGCACTTGGAGCTGTTGTATCAGCCGGAGTGACAGCCGTTGCAGTGTTTGAGAAACCCGAGAGATTTCCAGCTCCGTCGCTGGCAATCACGCGATAACTATGTGACTGAAGCGGCGTAAGGCCAGTGTCAGAAAAACTGGTTCCAACTACCGACGCGATCGGCGAAGGCAATGTGTCGCGGAAGACAAGGTAGTTAGTAACAGCGATGTTATCGGTCGAAGCCGACCATGAAAGATTGATCGTAGTTGGACTGAAGGCGCTGGCGACCAGATTGGCCGGAGTCGAAGGTGGCGTTGCATCGCATACCGTCGGCTGCTTGTGGAAGTTAGTCGCCGTGATTGGCTGCAACGGCGGATTGGCCGGTGGCCACGCCAGCACAGTTGAATTGCCATTAAAGTTTCCAATTGTGGCATCCACGTAAGAGAGAATCCGGTTCGACGTGTTCGACAATGGACTCGCCGTGAAGTTCGGATCGTTGTATGGACCAGTCGGCACGGGAGCCTGTGTGCGCGGGTCGATGATTTCGAACGGGAATGGACTGAGCGGTTGCGGCGTCGTTTCGCATGGGCCATTGCAACCTCCGGGACTGAGCCGCCGGTCGAGATCCCATGGTATGCCTGAGAAGCTGAATGGAGTGTCGAGCGCATTGAGATCGATCTCCACGAACTCCGGTGCGACGATGCCGCCAAGACCCAATCCCAACGGGAATAAGTACTCGCCGTTGGTCGCCTCATTCCCCAAAATATCTATGGTCTTGAGAGTACCTTGTGCGTCAGCAAACTTGCGGCCTGTTCGCGTCATGATCTCGTGCGGAATGGGACTCAGGACGCCGAACTGCTCCTCGAAGGTGCCGCCGGCGGGACACGGATTCGACGCGGCGAAGCGCGGATCTGCACGCAGGTGCGCGCAAGGGTCAAGCCTCGGTTTTGTCGCGGGGTCTATGAAATCCACGTCGTGGCGGATTTTCCAAATGTTGCCGCCGACTCCGGCGACGAGACCATTCTGTCCGCAAGTGCCTGCGCCTCCGGCATTGTCACAACCCACCACGGTCGCAAGCGGAAACTCATGAGCTTTGTTATTGACCGGATCGTAATGAAGCGACCAGATCATGACGTCAGTGTTCAGACTCGCGAAACCGATGAAGAGAGTTCGCGCTCGCTGGTTTTGAAAACCCGCAATGTCGATGCCTACCTCGTCGAGCGTCAGATAATCCGGCTGGCCAGCGACGTCGCGAGTGCCAAGCGCACGACTGATCATCGTGGTGTGCGCGGAGAGGAACCTCACGTCGTTGATCGTTTCGAAGTTGCCTTCAGCTTCGACGCTGTCGCCGATCTGAATCGGAGCGAAGCGCCTCGAGTCGGCAACTACCAGATCAGGCGTACGGTTCGTGGATGGACAAAGTAGATCACCAGTTCCAGTGGCGGTGCTCTGTGTCGAGAGAGTTTCAGTCGTGTTGGCGTCACCGTCGAGATCAAGAGTATCAATGAAGGAACGTGAGACTGTGCTCGGGATACAACTGGGAACACCGGTCGAGAAAGTATTTGTGTAGTTGTCGCGGTCAAGTGTGAAACGCGGATCGGGACTGCAGTTAACTGTGCCGGGCTGGCAACCGAGTCCCTGTTGGACCGTGTGCCGGTTGCCGGGATCGTTGAGACGGACCATGACGCCGGTCGTTGCGTCATTCGGATTACCGTTCAAGCGAAAGTAACCGTCGGTGTAACTGATGTAAGTGACCTTACCCTTAACCGTCTCAACACCTTTTTGTATAAAGACGTCGCCGGCGATGACGTTTCCGGCACTCGTGCGATTGGCGTGAATAGTGGCGATAGCGCCTGTCTTGTTGCTGTTACAAAAATCCGCCTTCGCCAAGCCACTCTCAGCGCGTTGCAAACATGCAGGAGGCGCCTGGGCGAATATCTGGTTTAGCGTTAGACGATTGGCCGGTAAATCCATGAGCAGGTTGCGGGGAATGATGATGTTCTGTCCGCCAACAACCACGACGCCGCCGGACCATGGATCGGTGGGGCTGTTAAGCGTGAGACGTTCGATCTCACCTGTGATTGGGGCCGCCGACGCGGTTTGCGCCTGGGCTGTGCCGGCGGGCAAGAGAAGAAACGCGAATAACGCTAGTAGCATCGTGCAAATCAGCGTTCGTGCTGTTCCACTGTTAACATTGGTGGGGCTCACCTTCATGAGAATTCTCCTTCTTTCTTTATTTATGAGTGCCTTGATTACCTGGGAGTCCAAACACACTTAGCCACGCTGAAGTGACGTCATTGTGCGTTGTGTAATCGTTATTGAGGTGGAGGACAGACCTCCAGCTAGAGCCGGCCTAGTACGGCTACTTCCTCGATAAAAGGGTTTCGTTGTCCCGGATTCTTGCTGAGTCTTATTTCACTTCGAGAGCTGATCCGCTTGACGAAAACCGGGTCGGCAACAACCGTTCAAGCAATTTGGTTGAGAACGTTAGACAAGCTTCTCGTTGCGAGCAGGCACGATGGCAATGTTCATGCCCGAAGGTAAGTTGTGGCTATTCTCGCTAAAAATTTAAGTTTTTCATCGTGAGGCGGGAAAAAAGTGTCTCATCCGGAGTCATAGTTCCGAGGAATTGTTTCAGTTTGAAAGTAGTTTCATGTCCACCGCGCCGGTAGTGCGCATTGCTGCGCTGATCGTTTACATTAACGCACGAATAGCTTCATCCAATTTCAATCCGATACAAGGAAACGTCTATGAGCAAGATCCGAATTGCGCTCGTCGTTTTGCTGTTGTGGTCGATCCTGTTGACTTCGTTCGTCTCCGCGCAAACGCGGCAGTCCTGGACGAATACGCCTGAGATCGAACGTAAAGTCGAAGCACTCCTCAAACAGATGACCCTCGAGGAGAAAATCGGTCAGTTGAACCAGTACTCTTATGGAATGCCGACCGGACCGGGTACGGGTCGCAGCAAAGTTGAAGAAGCAATACAGCGCGGCGAGATTGGCTCGTTCCTAAACGTAACGGATCCCGCACTGAGCAACCGCTTGCAGCATATCGCGATGGAGCAGTCGCGTCTGAAAATTCCACTCATCTTCGGACTCGACGTGATTCATGGTTATCGCACCACCTTCCCCGTGCCGCTTGCTCTGTCGGCGACATGGGACCCGCTACTGGTCCAACGCGTCTCTCGCATTGCTGCTGAAGAAGCTACATCGTCAGGCATCCGGTGGACGTTCTCGCCGATGGTTGATATCGCACGCGACCCGCGCTGGGGCCGCATCGTCGAGGGCGCCGGCGAAGATCCGTACCTCGGATCCATGATGGCGCGCGCATACGTTCGTGGTTACCAGGGCGAGAACCTCAACGATGCGCATTCGATGGCCGCGTGCGCCAAACACTATGTCGCATATGGCGCGGCTGAAGCGGGCCGCGACTACAACACAGTCGATATGTCCGAGCGCCAGTTGCGCGAAGTTTACCTGCCGCCTTTTCACGCGGCAGTGGACGAAGGTGTCGCGACACTCATGGCGTCGTTCAATTCGATCAATGGCGTGCCTGCATCTGCGAATCAGTTCACGTTGACGCAAGTGTTGCGCGGCGAATGGGGCTTTCGCGGTTTCGTCGTAAGCGACTGGGGCTCTGTCGGTGAGTTGATCCCGCACGGCGTAGCGAACGATCTTGCGACTGCCGCACGCAAAGGCTTTCTCGCGGGCGTGGACATGGACATGGAGAGCAACGCTTACTTTCAACACCTCGCGGGCATCATCAAAGCGGGCCAGGTGCCGCAGGCTGCGTTGGACCAGGCTGTGAGACGAATTCTGCGCGTTAAGTTTGCGCTGGGTCTTTTCGACCAACCTTACGTTGACGAGAAGAACGCAGTCACGACGTTGCCCGCAGCAAACGTCGCTGCCGCGCGCGATGCTGCTGAGAAGAGTTTTGTGCTTCTCAAGAACGATGCAGCCATGTTGCCTCTACAAAAAGGCGTGCGCACCGTCGCGCTCATTGGACCACTCGCAGACAGCGCGCACGACATGCTCGGGGCGTGGAGCGCGCGAGGCGACGCGAAGGATGTGGTGACACTCAAGGCGGCACTCGAGAAACGAGCGGAGCGCGATGGTTTTCGTCTGATCTATGCGAAAGGCACTGAGATTCGGGGCACTTCTGACGCGGGATTCGCTGACGCAGCCGCTGCTGCCGCACAGGCAGACGTCGTATTGCTGGCGCTTGGTGAGGATGCTTCGTGGATGACGGGTGAAGCAGCATCACGCGCCTTCATCGATCTGCCCGGCAATCAACAGCAACTTCTCGAACGCGTCGCTGCCGCAGGCAAACCGACAGCGCTCGTCCTCTTTAGTGGCCGACCACTCGCGCTCACACCTGCGGCCGCGCGCGTCAACGCCATCATCGAAGCATGGTCACCCGGCGTTCAGGCAGGACCGGCTTTGGAACGTGTGCTCTTCGGTGAAGCAGCGCCTTATGGCAGGTTGACAGTGACGTTTCCGCGCAGTCTTGGACAGGTTCCGATCTATCACAGCGTGCTCAACACCGGTCGACCGCCGGTTGGGTTAGACCTCACGCGCCCGCCCACGGACAGTAATGAGAAATTCAAGTCGCGCTATGTTGATGAACAGAACGTGCCGCTATATCCGTTCGGATTCGGGCTCACTTATACGGTCTTCGATTATGCGGCGCCGCAAGCGGACGCGAAGGAGATTAGTGTGGACCAACTAAACGCGGGTCGAGCGAAGCTGAGCATCACGGCGGAAGTGAAGAACACGGGTCCACGTCGCGGTGAGGAACTGGTCCAACTTTACATAGGACTGCGCGGCACGAGCGTCGCGCGCCCGGTTCGTCAACTCAAAGGTTTCCGCCGCATCGCACTCGCGCCCGGCGAATCGCAGCGCGTCGAGTTCACAATCGGTCGCGAAGAGTTAGCAATCTGGCAGCGTGATACGACGTACGCCGTCGAACCCGGCGAGCTAAGCATCTGGATCGCACCCAACGCTCAAAGCGGCACGGCTGTAACGGTGCAACTTAGATAGTTTAGAGGGCGACGTCCCGACAAAGTCGGGACTTGCCCCTGGCTCTTATATTTCGCGCCTTCGGAGCTGTTTGTTCCAGGGCTCAGACATCGAATGCGCGTGTAGGAAATCAGCGCTGCGGCTTTGCTGCGGTGAGCCACGCTCGGCCACGACCTAGATCCAGAGTTAGGTCCCAGTTGATCAGAAATCGTGTACCGATGTTGCCGTCCATGATCAGCTTCTCATTCACGCGAGCCATTCCTTCAACGGGAATTCCTCCCGCAATCATAAAGCTCGCCGGCTGAGGTTCTTTCTTATCGGGATCCAACTTCATCAAAGCCGCCAGATGCTTGCCAATAACGTTCGCGCCGCCGTTTCCGGAGTCGAGCTCCATCCAGGCCATTCCCGCGCTCGTCGGCACAGCGACATAGACCGACAGCGAAACACCTCCAGCCTCACGCTGTATTCGTATCGGAATTTCTTTGCCGGCTCGTGCGCGCGCCGCTAAACTCGACGTACTCTCAACGATCAACTTCCGCTGCGCCAAACTCAACGTCACCGCGCGACTGGCAAAAACATCAAGTCCAATCGAACCGTCAATTCGCGGCACGTTCGGCGGCATGAATTTCATGAGGTCAAAAACTCCGGACGACGGCGCTCCAAAACTGTGGCCCTCAACCTCGAATGACAGACCATCACAATGCTGCATATCGAGACGTTGTCCGACGAGTGTAAATCCGGTTATCTGACCCCACAGGTTGCAGCCAACCATCTGCGCGAATGCGGGACTGACGTAGGAAATTCCTCCACCAGTATCAAACACAAAATTGCCTTCATGGCCACGCACTTTTGCGAGCATAGTCATCATTTCTGTGCCGCCCGGATGCGGTTTAAGTTCGATAACGAGTGTGGGCTTTGCCGAAGTAGAAGCGTTGCTTATACCGGCGGTCAGCAAAACCAGAAGAATCAGTAACCGACGCGAGATCAATGTCTCACCCCCTTGCTTGCGCGTTACGCATTCGAATCATTTAGAACTGAAGAAGTTGATGCCACAAATAACACAGCCAGAGTCTGACCTCGGCAAAATCATTTGGCAAACAGACCGACACGTTTTCACTTCTATTCGCATAATCTTCAGAGACGATGCAATTCTACTGGATGATGCTTGGAGTTTTGGCTGTATGGCGGATAACCCATTTCTTCAACGCTGAAGACGGGCCGCTCAACGTCGTGGTGCGTTTGCGAAGACTGATGGGCACAAGCATTTTCGGAGAGATTCTCGATTGCTTCTACTGCCTCAGTGTGTGGGTTGCGATCCCTTTCGCATTCTGGATGGGATCCGGCTTGAAAGAGATCTCTATACTTTGGCTGGCACTCTCCGGCGGAGCGATCCTCCTGGAACGTCTAACACTGCGTGTTGAGCCAAATTCGATTAGGAGTTAAAGAAATGAGCTGTTGCGGAAAACAACGCGCCAACTGGCAAACTCAATCAGCGCACATACCACAAACGCAAACTCTCAGCGCGCAGTTTGTTTACTTCCGGTATGCCGGCACAGATACGATCACCGTCAGGGGGTCAGTCACTGGTCGCGCCTATAGATTTTCAGGACCGGGTTCGACCGTCGCGACTGACCCCAGAGATGCTCCTGCTATCGAAGGCGTTCCACTCATGCAGAGGGTGAGCACTTTCTAAAACCTCACGTGGTACGCGTTTCTTGTTTTCACGTGGCGGGCTTTGTTGTATCTTGACCCGCCTGAGGTGAAAGCTATGAAACTCGCTTCGCTCATACTGCTGATCGCTACAACTTCACTCTGCATTCGAG
>DATEWS010000836.1:0-13999 GCA_035257785.1 Pyrinomonadaceae bacterium | reverse complement strand
GGCTCGAAACATTGAAATCATCGCGGGCGAAAATATTCCTCCGCCTACCGTACAGTCTGAGAACGCGCAGCATCAGCTGATAGACTTACCGGTTGAATTCGTCGGCAAGATTCCAGGAGCTCTCTGGCTGACTCAGATTACTGTGCGCCTACCAGACCAACTCAACACTGCTGAAGAAATCCAGCTCAGAATCTCGTTCCGCGGGCAAACGAGTAATGGCGGCAGCTTTACCATGGCCGGAACTCCTTAAGGGCTGCAGTCGCTTTGCGGACGAATCTGAAGTATTAATTCTATATGTCCGGATGGTGGGATAGACAAATCGTACGCGCCGACGAATTAGCGGAGCAGTCGAGCGGGTCGAGAGAGTTGTTGGCGTTTTATGCACAATTGCTTCGAGCGCAAAAAGAGACTTACGAGTTTTTTCGCAGTCGGAAGGATTGGCTTCCTTGCGGAGATCTGGAGCGCGACCTGCCTGTAATTCGTGAGGCGTTGCCGGCGTTGTTGAAAACTGTCGTTGCTCACGCGCCTGAAAGTCTCGCTGCCGATGCCCATGCGTTATTGCAGACGAGTGATGAGGTTACCGGTGAAATGCTCATCACTTACTGGTTGAACCCGTCGGACATACAGTTTTTCGCGAAAGCGTTCTTGCAGCCTTATGGACGTTGGCTCGCAGACGCTGGAGCCGAGATTCCCAGGCACGGGAGCGATCGTCGTTGTCCGTTCTGCGGTGGAAACCCGCAGGTCAGTTTTCTGCAAAGCAAAGAGAGTAATGCCGAAAGCGGGAACCGCGACCTAATCTGCGCGATTTGTCTTTCGACGTGGGAGTTTCGACGCGTCATCTGCGCGAATTGCGGTGAAGAGCGACCGGCGAAACTCGGATACTTCCACACTCCGGAATTCGATCACGTCAGAATCGAAGCGTGCGACACGTGCGGATATTACATAAAAGGCGTCGACCTCACGCGCTTCGGCTTTGCAGTTCCACTCGTCGATGAGGTTGCAGCGGCGCCACTCGATGTGTGGGCACGCGAGCACGGCTATACGAAGATCGAACTCAATTTAGTGGGACTGTAAAACACACGTGAAACGATTTAGCCCTGGACCTAAATTTGGCTTTGACTTTTGGACCAAATCTGCCTAATCTTCATCACGTAAACCCCCTCCAAAAACACTAGATTCAGAGACGGGAGACGCGCGTGTCTTTTCCTTCACTGACATCTACTCGCTGGGCTCGCTGGCAGATTACCGATCTGCTCGGAAGTTACTCGTCCGCTTCTAACCACCTTTTCATTTCGATAACAAGTATCACGTGCGGAGGTTCGTATTATGGATGTCTCCAGGAGAACGTTTCTTAAGGCTACTGTTGTCGGTGGCGCAGGTGTTTCGGTCTTTGGTTTCAATCTCGCGCCCGTGTATGCGCAAACTCAGGGACTGAAGATTGCGCGTACGACGGAAACACGCAGCACCTGTCCTTATTGCTCAGTCAGTTGCGGTGTGATCATTCACACGCTCGGTGATAAAGCGAAAAATGCGTCACCGAAGGTCGTGCACGTCGAAGGTGATCCCGATCACCCGATTAATCGCGGCACGCTGTGTCCGAAAGGCGCGGCACTCGAGCAGGACATCGAAAGCGCACGCCGATTGTTGAAACCGCAAGTGCGACGGCCAGGCTCAGATCACTGGGAAGACATCTCGTGGGACGATGCCGTCAATGACATTGCTCGCTGGGTAAAGAAAACTCGCGACGCCACGCTCATCGAGAAAGATCAGAATGGCTATACAGTCAATCGCCTCGAAACCATCGGCTGGACAGGTGGATGCACTGATACCAACGAACTGAATTATCTCGCAGTCAAAGCAATGCGCGCCCTGGGGGTCGTGTACTTCGAAACGCAGGCCCGGGTTTGACACGGTCCAACGGTCTCCAGTTTGGGGCCCACATTTGGACGCGGCGCAATGACGAATGGCTGGATCGACATCAAGAACACCGACATGATGTTGATCATGGGCGGCAATCCAGCCGAGAACCATCCTTGTGGCTTCAAGTGGCCAGTTGAAGCCAAGACAAAACGCAACGCCAAGATGATCGTTGTCGATCCGCGCTTCACGCGGACGGCTTCCCAGGCTGATCTTTTCCTGCAAATCCGAGCGGGAACTGACATCGCGTTTCTGGGCGGCGTGATCAATTACGCGATCCAGAATGATCGACTGGCAAAGGACTACCTGATTAATTACACCAACGCCGCGTTCATCGTTAAAGACGGATTCAAACTTCCTGATGATGGTTTGTTCTCCGGCTTCGATCAGGCGGGGATGACGTACGACAAAACAACCTGGAACTACGAGGAAGGCGGGAAGATCGAAGGTGCCGCGGCCACCGCGTCTTCTAATGCGCAGTCCGGGCAAACCCAGCAAGGCTCCTCAGGCGGCGGCGGAGGTGGAGGTGGACAAAAGACGGAACACGGCCCGGAAGGCGGCGGTCATCAAGCCGCTGGTGGGCCAGGCGCATCAGGACAAGCCGGGCCCAAACCACCGCCATCGCTGCCTGCTAACGTTGCTTACGATCTGTCGTTGCAGCATCCGCGGTCTGTCTTCCAGCTTCTGAAGCAGCAGTACTCGCGCTACACACCGGAAATGGTCGAGCGCATTACTGGCATTCCGAAAGATCAGTTTGTTAAAGCCGCTGATTTGTTCACTTCGATTCGCAAGAATGGCGATACGAAAAAAGCGGGAACCATCATCTACGCAGTCGGCTGGACGCAACACACTTCCGGCACGCAAATCATACGCACCGCAGCGATGCTGCAACTCCTGCTCGGCAATGTTGGCCGAGCTGGCGGCGGTGTGAATGCACTACGCGGCCATTCAAATATCCAGGGCGCGACTGACATGGGCGGCGTCTTCGACATCTTTCCCGGCTATTTGAAGATCCCGGCTCCCACCGACACTGATCTCGCGACTTTTCTTAAGCGCACAACTCCAACTTCTTCAAAGCCGTCGGAATGGGATTCATATAACTATTGGTCCAACACACCAAAGTTCATGGTCTCCTTCCTGAAAGCGATGTATGGAGATTCGGCAAAGAAAGAAAACGATTTCAACTATCACTTCCTGCCCAAGATCGATCGCAAGTTTTCGTGGACTGAGATGTGGGACGAGATGTATGCCGGCAAAGTCAAAGGCCTGTTCGCCTTTGGCATGAACGGTGTGGCTATTGGTCCAAACTCGCACAAGAACATCGAGGCTTTAAAGAAGGCGGACTTCCTGGTTGTCTGTGACATCTATCCCGAAGAGACCGCGGAGTTTTGGAAATCGCCGGGCATCACGAATGACGATATGAAGAACATTAACACCACTGTCTATCGTCTTCCTGGCGCAGGCTTCGCTGAAAAAGATGGCACGTTCGTGAACTCCGCGCGCTGGTTGCAGTGGAAGTATGTCGCTGTTCCACCGCCGGGCAACGCGAAGGTGGACCAGGAAATTCTCGCGCGCATCTTTTTGAAAGTGCGCGAACTTTACCAGGCGGAGGGAGGAAAGTTTCCCGATCCGATCATGAACCTCACCTGGTCTTATACAACCCCGACAAATCCTTCGCTGGGTGAAGTAGCAAAGGAAATCAATGGCAAGGCTTTGGCGGATCTGACTGATGAAAATCAGCCCGGAGTAACGATCAAAGCTGGACAACAAGTGCCCGGGTTTGCGTGGCTGCGCGACGACGGCACAACTGCGTGCGGCAACTGGCTGTATTCCGGCTCGTGGACTGAAGCTGGCGCAATGATGCAACGACGCGGCACTGACGATCCTTCGGGACTTGGTATCTATCAAAACTGGGGTTGGTCGTGGCCGGCAAATCGTCGCGTCATGTACAACCGCGCGTCTTGCGATCCATCGGGCAAGCCATGGGACATGGAACGCAGACAAGTATGGTGGAGCGAAGCGCAACAGAAATGGGTCGGCAATGATGTGCCTGATTTCAAAGTGGACTCGAAGCCGTCGGACCACATGGGTCCGTTCATAATGAACCCGGAAGGTGTGGGGCGCATCTTTGGTCCACTCGCAGCTTTCGCAGATGGTCCATTTCCGGAACACTACGAGCCGGTGGAAAGTCCCATCGCAAATCCGCTTCATCCACAACAATCAAACAACCCGATCGCGAAGAAGTTCAAGTCCGATATGGACAAGCTGGGCACGCCGGACCAGGGCTTCAATATCGTTTGCACGACTTACCGTCTGACCGAACACTATCACTATTGGACCAAGAACAATCCGATGAACGTCCAGCTCGTGCCGGAGCCATTCATTGAAGTTCCGGCTCAGCTCGCGGATGAAATGGGAATCACGGGCGGCGAGAAACTCAAGGTGACCAGCGCTCGCGGCATCTACGTCGCGAAAGCGATGGTCACCAGGCGCATCAAGCCCATGATGATCGATGGCAAGAAGACGTATCAAATCGGCATTCCGATTCACTGGGGCTATCGTGGCATCGCCGAGGATGAAGGCAAGACATCGCTAATGACGGCAAACCAACTTTCGCCCGCCGCCATTGATCCGAATGCCTATACGCCGGAGTTCAAAGGCTTCCTCGTGAAGCTCGAGAAAGCATAGGAAGGAGGGCATGAGATGAGTAATCCACGAACATTTCAAATTCAGGAAATCTCAGCCCATCCCGGGCCGGTGCCTGGACGCGGTACGCAGCGCGCCGTTCAGGTCTGCAAATACATCGACGTGACAACTTGCATTGGTTGCAAGGCGTGCGAAGTCGCGTGCGTTGAGTGGAACGACCACCCGTTTCGCGAAACAACATTCGACGACACGTATCAGACCATGAAGTCGACCGAGTGGAACTACTGGAACCTGATCAAGTTTGCCGAAGATGAACGCGATGGAAATTTGATGTGGTTGATGCGCAAGGACCAGTGCATGCACTGCGAAGATCCGGGCTGTTTGCGTGCGTGTCCCGCGGACGGCGCAATCATCAAGTACGAAAACGGCATCGTCGATTTCCAGCAGGAAAACTGTATCGGCTGTGGCTATTGCATTTCCGGTTGTCCGTTCGACATTCCCAAGTTCAACGAACAGACGAAGAAGGTTTACAAGTGTACGCTCTGTTCCGATCGAGTGGGCCAGGGTCTCGAGCCCGCCTGTATCAAGGCTTGTCCAACCGGTTGTCTTCACTTTGGCGCAAAAGACGAGATGGTCCAGATCGCAGGGCTGCGCGCGAAACAATTACAGGAACATTCCGGCTTCGCGGCCGCGGGCGTTTACGATCCACCCTCAATCGGCGGAACGCACGTCATCTATGTGCTGCACGACATCAACAATCCCCAGCGGTATGGCTTGCCGGCGACTCCGGTAATACCTCCGAGCTACACGTATTGGAAATGGATCGCGAAACCGGCGGGACTGGTACTGGCAGGTCTCGGAGTGCTGGCGGTCTTTTTCCATCGCATAACCATTGGACCAAAGCTGGAGCAACCCGAAGCGCCACTTGTTGACACACGACCAGATCCAGTCGAGGCGAAGCGAAAGGAGCAGCCATGAGTACTTCTGTTGATCGTTTCGACGAACGTGCGCGGCGCGAAGTTGAAGGCATCGGTCAAACTGTCGTTCACCGCGGCGAGCTGCTGCGCCATCCTGTCTACACGCGCGTGCTTCACTGGCTCGTTGCAATCTCTTTTATTCTGGCGCTGCTTTCGGGCTTCGCCATCTACGCGCCGTGGCTCTACCGGTTCCTGACACCGCTGTTTGGTGGCGGACCAACGACGCGCCTGCTGCACCCGTGGTTTGGTCTTTTCTTCACCATTTTTTTCTTTTTCCAATTTCTCAACTGGTTCACGCCAATGGTGTGGAATAGCGACGACACTCGTTGGATGAAGCGCATCAAGGCGTACTCAACGAATGAAGAGAAGGTTGAGCCCGAAAGCGTTGGATTTTTCAACGGTGGTCAGAAGCTTTATTTCTGGGCCATTGTGATAAGCGCGGTGCTGTTTCTGATCACGGGCATTTTGATGTGGTTCGACCACCTCACTCCGCGTTGGGTCGTGGCTGCGAGTTATGTGATTCACGATATCGCGGGGTTGATCATGCTTGCTGGTTTCATCATTCACATCTACGAAGGAACGGCAGCGCAGCCCGGAACATTTCGCGCAATGACAAACGGCACAGTTACGGAACGGTGGGCGTGGACTCATCACCCCGGGTGGTATCGCGCCGTAACGGGCCGCGATCCTCGTGAGAGTTACGAGCGTGAGAGACGTCGCATGGCCGACCGCGAGCGAGCCATGGAAGAGTGGGAACGCGATCGGGACGCACGCGACCAAGTGTGACCGTTTTCTCTGCGATTCTCTGCGTATCTTAGCGACCTCTGCGTAAAAAAACGCTCTATTGACGCAGAGATCGCAGAGGTACGCAGAGAACCGCAGAGAAGACAACCATCAAGCAGAGAGGAGTTCTTATGCGTATCCTTTTATACCTTACCTTGATCTGCATTATTGGGCTGCTGGGGATGCCGATCGTCTTCGCGCAGGACAATAATTCGACCGATCCGCTCGTGCGTATCCTCGTGACGAAAGGCGTGATCACGGCTGATGAAGCGCGGGTAATCGTTACTAATGCGTCGCCCGCCGAACAGCGGGATCGACTTGCGGTAATACTCCGTGACAAAGGCGTGATCTCAGCGGCGGAGTTTGAAGCGACGCGAACGAATGGCCCGGCAATGGTGACTGCCGATTACAAAACGAGTACTCGCGAACAACCTCCGGCCGCAGCCGCGCAAGCCTCACCGCCGCCAGTGATCGCCGCAGTAGCGCCTGTGCGTCTACTCGGCATCGACGCGCCCAAACGTGAAGGCTTAATACCGGATATCAAACTCGGCACAGGCGTGCGTCTGAAGTTCTACGGCATTTTCAAAACCAGCATCATTCACGACTCATCATCGCCGCAGGGAAACGACTTCCCACTTCCACTACTCGCCGCCGACACTGGTCCAAACAATTCGCCTGAGTTTCACGTCCGCGCGCGCGGCTTGCGACTGGGCGCGAATTTCGAATGGTTGGACGTCGCCCCGAAGACTACGCTCACCGGCAAGATCGAATTCGATTTCGAAGGCGACTTCACGCGCGTGAATAATCGCAACATCTCGTCAATTCGTTCGAGTCAACCTTCTATTCGTTTAGCATGGGTAAGAATCGATCGCAGGTTCGGTGAGAAGGACAGTGCCTTCGTCTTGTTTGGTCAGGATTGGTCGCCCTTTGTTTCGTCGACCATGCCGAACATGATTGAGAACACAAACTTCGGCGGCCTCGGTTATGGCGCCGCATATACGCGAATCCCGCAAGTTCGTTTTGGACTGCTACATAATTTTGGCGGATCGCGCGCGGTTAAATTTGGACCAGAGATCGCGATCGTCCTGCCGGCCTTTGGCAACCTGCCCGCAGATGTAGCCAACCAGTTGGCATTTGGCGAGCGACAGGGAACGGATTCACAACAACCCGGCGTGCAGGGTCGCGCAGTTTTCCAATGGCAACTGGACAAAGCAGCGAATGTATCGCCGGCTCAATTCATCGTGAGTTTCGAACACGCTCGACGGGAAGCGATCGTCACGGCCGCTAATGTGCCGGTCGCATTCAAAAGCGCATTTCCGAGTGGCGCACAAGTCGGCAGCAGCAGCGATGGCTACTCAGCAGAAATCCAGTTGCCGACACATTTCGTCACGCTTGTTGGTAAGTATTACAACGGATCGGATCTGCGGTTCTTTTTCGCCGGACAGTTTCTCTCCAATTTCAACGACACGGCCGGCTTGACCTCGACTGCTACTGCAACGTCGATTGATGGAGCATCGACCGTAGTTTTTGGTTTGCTGAATGGAGTTGCGGTCGTGGCGCCGCAAAGACCCGTGCGCGCACAAGGTGGATTCGTTCAGCTCGGCTTTCCGCTGTCGCGCATCTTCGACGCAGATCCCAAAGGACGCAACGCGGGATGGACCGCTTACCTTTATTACGGGGACGATCAAGCGGCGGCGCGCGACGCCAGGCGCTTTGGTGGACGCGGCACGCGCAGCGATCTTTTTTCGGGCAATCTCCAGTACAAGTGGAACCAGTGGGTGACGTTCGCTTACGAGCAGGGTTATTACCGCACGCGTGCTGACAATCGTAGCGGTGCGTTGCCACTGTTTCGAGGTATCCCGAGCTTTACGACACACAACATCAGGTCGGAGTTCGCGGCGATCTTCACTTTCTAGATGCACGAGGAACGCAAAGACTCGGCGAAAAGTTCGGCCCGAACCGGTGAAGCACCGGCAATCGAGATATTTCTCGACCGCTATGTCGGAAATGGGATTCACCTGTTTCTTTCTTTACTCGCGATCGTGATCGTAGTTGCGGCAGCGATCGCTTTAGTCGATGTTCTTATTCGAGACTTTCCACAGCTTTGGCAGCGAACCGGCAACGAGTACGACGTGTTACACCACGTCATTCAGAGTATTCTTTTGGTAGCTATTGCCGGCGAGCTTGGTCTATTGCTTCTGTTTCATCGCGCTGGTGCGGCGATCGAAGTGATTATTTTCGTGGTTGCGAGAAAAATGGTGACGCCCGACATATCCGGAGTTGAGCTTTTACTCGGCTCAGCGTCGCTGATCGGCCTGGTCGCTGCGCGACGTTATTTCATACGCGAGAAGAACGAACGGCACGAATCATGAACTACGAAAAGAAGGGCATTGACGATTTGGAAATACCGCGAGCATCCGCGCCAATTTTTCAGCATTTGCTGAAGACGTATGCGAGCGAAGCCAACAAACTGAATTCGGTATGGCTGGAGTTAAGTGAGGACGATCTCGGTTTCCGGCCGCACGCGCGTTCGAGTACTGTTCGCGAGATTATCGAGCACGAGTTGCTTTCTGAACGCCGGTTCTTTGCTGAGTTTCTCGGCTTGCCGGAGCCGCCGCCCGAACAAGTCTTGCCTGAGACGCGCACGCCGCAAGCTTACGCAACGCGCATGCTCGACTTATCACGCGCGCGCTTGAAGTCTATGGCGGGACAGAATGAGGAATGGTGGTTAACGGTCGTGCCGTTTTTTGACGTCGAGCGCGAACGTATCTGGGTCTTCTGGCGTCGTGTCTTGCACACCGTGCATCATCGTACTCAGTTGACAGTCTACCTGCGTCTACTCGACAAGCGCGTGCCTTCGACTTATGGTCCAACTGCGGACGTTAGTTGGAAAGGCGCCGACCCAACGCGCAGCGTTGAGGCAGCCGGCAGAAAGTAGCCGCAGATTTACGCGAATGACGCGGATTAGGGTTTAAGTAAAAGCTTGCCGGTCGTCTTTCGTCCTTCTAAATCCCGATGAGCCTGCGCCGCTTCTGCGAGTGGATAGACTTTGTGAATGCGCAATTTTAGTTCCCCGCGGACGATCGATTGCAGCACATCATTCGCGCGCCACTCGAGTTCTTCACGCGTGATAGTGTAATGAGCGAGCGTCGGGCGCGTGATAAAGAGCGATCCTTTTTGCGAGAGTTTGATTAGATCAAACGGTGGCACTGCGCCGCTCGAGCCGCCAAACAAGACCAGATAACCGCGGGGCCGCAGTACGTTAAGATCCTTGTCAAACGTCTCTTTACCTACGCCATCGTAAATAACGTGGACGCCCTTGCCATCCGTGAGGCGCTGCGTTTCAGTTTCGAAATCGGCTTCGCTGTAGACAATGCATTCATCGGCGCCTGCGTCGCGCGCGAGTTGTGCTTTCTCGTGCATACCGGCCGTTCCAATCACACGCGCGCCAATCTTCTTCGCCATTTGGACCAGCAACAATCCGACGCCGCCTGCCGCAGCGTGTATCAACGCAGTCTCACCCTGCTTCAACGGATACGTGCTGTAAAGGAGGTAATGCGCGGTCATGCCTTGCAGCATTGCCGCCGCTGCCTGTTCGAAGTCGAGCTCGGCAGGAATCTTCACTAAACGAGTCGCAGGCACCGCCGCGTATTCAGCGTAACTACCTAACGAGCTTGTATAGGCAACACGATCGCCAGGCTGAACATTTGTGACTTCACTTCCGATCTCGGTGACGACACCCGCAGCCTCCTGTCCATCGACAAACGGAAGCGGCGCGGGATAACGACCTTCGCGAAAGTAAACGTCGATGAAGTTCACACCCGTCGCGTTGATCTGAACGACCGCTTCGTTCGGTTTAGGCGAAGGTGTTGGCAGATCTGTCGGAGTGAGCACCTCAGGCCCACCCACTTTCGTAACTTGAATGGCTTTCATGATATTAGATATTGCCACAGAACATTACTGATGACACGAATATGTAAAGCCAGTCTTTCATTGGCAATGACAATGCTCATATAATCTTCTCGATGAAATTACCAAAGTTGACTGCTGTCATCGAAAAGGAAGGTAAGTGGTACGTAGCCACTTGTCCGGAATTAGGAGTTGCTAGCCAGGGCCATTCGTTTGAAGAGGCTGAGGCGATGATAATAGAAGCAGTCGAACTGCTTTTGGAGGAAGCGGACGAAGCCGAAATTAAGCGTCGCCTAAATCGCGGCGTGAAGGTCAAGCGGCTGGAACTCGCACATGCCTAAACTGCGCGTCCTCTCGGGCAGCGAGGTGTGCAAGATCCTCACGAAACATGGCTTCGTTCTAGTAAGACAGAGCGGCAGTCATATCATCATGCGTCGCCAACTCGCTGACAGGAGCATCACAGTGCCGGTCCCAAACCACTCGGAACTCGCACGCGGTACCCTCAAAAGCATTATCGATCAAAGTGAAATAGCGAAGTCTGAATTCATGACCTGATCTTTGTGGCTGCGAAATCGGATCGGAGTTCAAAAAATCGTAGGACTCATTTGGCTTGTTGACACTGCTTTGTGACCCTCATAGGATACGCCCGCACACCTTTAGTCCGGACAACACCAGACAAAAGTGAAAGGAGTTGTTGTGAATAAACGTAGAGTACTGTCAGCTCTGGGCCTGGTTCTTACGATCGCTTTGTCCCAACCGTTGTTGGGGCAGAAGAAGAATCCTGCCTCATCCGACTCGATCAAGATTCCATTTGAAACTTACAAACTCCCAAACGGTCTTACCGTGATCCTTTCCGAGGATCACACCACGCCGACTGTCGCTGTTGACGTGTGGTATCACGTCGGCTCCAAAAACGAGATGCCGGGACGCACCGGCTTCGCGCACCTGTTTGAACACGTGATGTTCACGGGCTCGGGCCATGTGCCTTACGGCCTGCATGACAAACTCACAGAGGGCGTTGGCGGTGGTAACAACGGATCGACAACCAACGATCGCACCAACTACTACGAGACTATCCCCTCGAACTATCTCGAATCAGCGTTGTGGTTGGAATCAGATCGCATGGGTTTTCTGCTCGATAAACTCGACACCGCTAAACTCAACGCGCAACGCGACGTCGTTAAGAACGAGCGCCGCCAGAGTTATGACAATCAGCCGTATGGACGCGTGAGCGAGATCTTCTCCGCCGCGATGTATCCGAAGGATCACCCGTATTCGTGGCCTGTGATTGGCTCGATGACGGATCTCAGCGCTGCGTCTGAAGAAGATGTGAAAGCATTCTTCCAGCTTTACTACGCTCCCAACAACGCGACGGTCGCAGTAGTCGGCGATTTCAATCCCGCACAAACCAAAGCGTGGATTCAGAAGTATTTCGTCGATCTGCCGCAGGGCAAACCAGTGCAGCGGCCAAAGGTTCCACTCGGCAATCTCGCGGCGAGCAAGCGCCTGGTCTACGAGGATCGCGTGCAGGTGCCGCGGCTTTATATTCAGTGGCCCACAGTCGGTTTCAAGCACGACGACGACTACGCGTTGTCAGTGATGAGTTCGATCCTCTCAGGATCGCGCACCGCGCGCCTCACGAAAACACTCGTCTACGACACGCAAAAGGCGTCGCAGGTTATTGCTTTTCAAAACTCTGACGAAGACGTCGGCGTGTTCCAGGTCATTGTCATTCCACGACCCGAAGCCACGCTCACGGATCTCGAATCGGCTGTCGATCAAGTGCTTCAGAAATTCATCAGCGAAGGTCCGACTGCGGAAGAGTTGCAAAAGGCGAAGAGCGGACTCGAGCTGAGCTTCCTGCGCGGACTTGAATCGAACCTCGGCAAGGCGAATCAACTTATCAATGGCGCGATTTTTTACGGCGACGCCGGTCAGTTTCGCACTGACTATCAGAAGACGATGGCGGTGACCGCAGCTGACGTGAAGCGCGTGGCGGCTCAATATTTAAAGGGCTCGCGCATCGTGCTGAGCGTGGTGCCGAAGGGCAAACGCGATCAGGCGTCGAAAGCAGCGGAAAGCGAAGCGGTCAGTGTCGTCACTGGCAACGAGCGAGGAGGTAAATAATGAAACGACAAAACAAAGCACTCGCCCTTGCGGCGGCAATCGTGATTAGCCTCGCGAATCTCGCCGCGCTCGCGCAGCAGCCACTCGATCGCACGAAGATTCCATTGCCTGGTCCAACTCCGGTCCTGCATGTACCAGCGTGGACCAAAACTCAGTTGACGAATGGCGCGACGTTGATCGTGTCTGAACGTCACAACCTGCCCCTCGTTTCGTTTTCAATCACGTTCGTCGGTGGCTCGAACCAGTTTGAACCTGCCGGTCGACGCGGTGTGGCTTCGATGACCGCGTCGATGCTTACCGAAGGAACAACTACCAGGACAGGCGATCAGATCTCTGACGCGCTCCAACTGCTCGGAACCGGAGTCGCCGCGAACGTTAGCGCCGAAGAGGGAGCGATTAACTTCGTGTCGACTGCAAAAAACTTCGACGCGACCCTCGCGATCGTCTCCGACATGATGCTCAACTCGACGTTTCCGGCAGAGGCACTCGAACGTTTGCGTGGTCGAACGCTCGTCAACCTGACGCAAGCGAAAGATCAACCGACCGTCGTTGGCGCGCAGGTGTTTGCGAAGATCCTTTACGGCGGCGCGCACCCTTACGGGCAACGCGCGACGGAAACTTCAGTCAAAGCGATCACGCGCGACGACGTCGTTGCGTTTCACAAGGCTTATTACCAACCCGGCCGCGCGATCATCACGGTCGTCGGTGATACAACTCCGGCCAAAGCCAAGGCTTCAGTGGAGAAGGCTTTAGCGGCATGGGCCAAGGGCGGTGAGAAACCGTCGTTCGATTATCCAAAGCTGCCGGAACTTCAGCCCGCGAAGATCTACCTCGTCGATAAGCCGGGTGCGGCGCAGGCTGTCTTTAACATCGGACTGCCTGGTCCACCGCGAAACACGCCCGATTACTTCGCGCTGCAAGTGCTGAACACGATTCTCGGGGGACAGTTTCAATCGCGTCTGAACGCGAATATTCGCGAGCAGAAGGGCTACAGCTACGGCGTAAACTCGAACTTCGGTTACGGCAAAGGTCCGGGTGCGTTTCGCGCCGGCGGCTCGATCTTTATCGCGAAGACTGATGCGGCGCTGATCGAATTTATGAACGAGTTGAAGGGAATCGTTGGTGAGAAACCGATCACGGATGAAGAGATCAAGACGGCGAAGGACTCGCTGATCCAGGGATTGCCGCAGCGTTTTGCGTCAGTTTCCGCGATCAGCGGTGCGATCACTTCGCTGGCCGTGCAGGGTTTGCCGGATGATTACTTTCAAACGTACGCGAAGAACGTGTCAGCAGTAACGAAAGACGATCTGCTGCGCGTGGCGAAGAAGTACATCGATCTAAATCACCTCGCGATTGTGATTGTCGGTGATCGTTCGGTCGTGGAAGGTCCGTTGAAGGCTACGGGCATCGCGCCGATCACGATGATCGACATCGAGGGAAACCCTACGGGCGCCTCACCCGGCTCGAGCAACTGAAGGCAATCCACAGATTACACAGATTATCTGTAAACAAATCTGTGTAATCTGTGGATGTCATATACCTATCGAAGTGGCGTCGTAGTCGAAGAAGAGCTGCATTAAGCGGAGCGCCAGGGCTTCGGGGACGAGTGCGAGGGCTGTTCGACGCATGCCTCTGGCAAA
>DATEWS010000835.1:0-10498 GCA_035257785.1 Pyrinomonadaceae bacterium | reverse complement strand
CCGTGCGGCAGGCAGTAAAAACAGCGGAAATTACAGCGGTCGGTCAGCGACACGCGCAAATCGCGAATGGGCCGATTGTAAGAATCCCGTAACGACATCACGGAAATCATACCTTTTAAGCCGCAGATTTACACGGACAGCGACGGATTGGTCATGAACAGCGCGGCAGGAAGAGTTTTGGACGTGCCGGGGCGCTTCAGAGTGCGTTTGAGAACGAAGTCGAAAAGCAGCGGATTGTAGTCGTAAATCTCGCGCAGACACTCGCCTTCCGAGCTTGTGAGGTGACCATGTTTTACGAGCGGTCGCGTGCGGATCAGAATGTTCACAGCCGGCAACGGATAATCGCTTCCATTCACGAGTCGCTCGTGTAGATCTTCGCGATTGAGAATCGTCTGCAAAGGTTTACCGATCCGGTTGAACTGCGTCATAGCGGAGATCTCGCCAAACACGAGTCCTTCATAACGCTTCTCGGCCATCAAACGCATAAACAGATCGAAATTGTCTAGCTGTTTCCGTTCGTTGCTGTCGAGATCCTCGTTGGTGCCGAGTCCGGCACAATGCGCGACGATCACTTTGACGCCGTGGTCCAACGCGCGCCGCAGCAACAACGGATTGCCGAGCTTTTGATCTTCTTCAGCCTCAACCGCCTTCTCCTCGCCGCCATGACTCAACAGGATCAAGTCAAGCTCCTTCATCTTTTGATAAAACGGATCGCACTGCGGATCTGAAGGATTGATACCCATCGCATTTGGCAACCACTTCAGGATTCGCGCGCCGCGTTGCGCCCATTTCTCCAACTCAGGAATCGCATCCGGCCGGTAAGGATTGACGGAAATATTCGGCACGAACTTGTCCGGATGCTGCTCGGCGACTTTAAAAACATACTCGTTAGGAACATAAAACTCGGTCTTCTCAAGATTCACCGATCCATCGCGACGATAATGTTTGTCGAAAGCGAGCAGGCGATGCTTGCCGTGTCCGCGAATATGGCCCACGAGTCGCGCGAGTCGATCGATCACTTGCGGGTCAGCTTTACTTTCATCGTCAACACCGGCCGAACTCATATACACCTTGAACTTCAGACGATGAAACGGATGCCTCCACGTCCGCATCTTTGCATTGACGAAAGTTTTCGTGCCGCCGATACCGAGTCCCGCGACGTGAACGTGATGATCGATTAACTTCTCGGGATCGGTGTCTTCGAACGCGCGTTTGATGAGGTCGGACGACTTATCGCTGAGCTTGCGGTCCAACTCTTCCGGTTGTCGTTTGAATGCACCGCCGATGGAATGAATGAGACACATTATCGTATGCAGATCATTGTGCCGAGCATCGTTGCTATGAGTTCGCGCCGATCTTCCTCGTCGATGCCGAAGACGTCTGCGCGTACGACGGTCAATGTCTTGCCGGCTTTGACTACTTCGGCGACGGCGACGAACGCTTTGCCTTTCGCGGGTCGCAGTAGATTAACTTTGAATTCAACACTCAAGACTTCTGACTCCGGCGGCATCAAGCTGTACGCAGCGTAACCAGAAGCTGAGTCGGCAATCGTGGTCACGATCCCGGCGTGCAGATAGCCGTGCTGCTGCGCGAGATCAGGACGATACGGCAACGATATCTCAATGACGCCCGGTTCGACGCGGCTCAGTTGCGCGCCGATGAGCGCCATTATCGTCTGTTTTGCGAAACTTTGTTTGATTTCTTCTGCGAACGAGGGATTCCGTGGTTCAAGGGGCATAGGCAAGTTTAAGAAGATTTCACGCAAAGGCGCAAAGCTTTTACGAAGGCACAAAGAAATCCATTAAAGTTAACCAAGGTTTCTTTGCGCCTTCGTGAAACCTTTGTGCCTTCGCGTGAAACTATTCTCGCGCTGCCAGAGATCGAGCGTTGCGCTGTAGACCTGCGAGTTTCGCGCGCTTCATAGCGCTGCCGCGATAACGCGCCGCATACGTTTCGGGTGTGAGCTCGAGTATATCGCTCAGCTCCGCGTTGACATTTCCATCTCGCGGCGCGAACCGCGTTTCGCTCGTCTGTTCCTCAAAACGATTCCACGGACAAACATCCTGACAGATGTCGCACCCATACAACCAACCAGACAATTTACTCTCAATCTCCGCCGGCAACTCAGGCGCGCGGAGCTCGATCGTCGCGTACGAAATGCACTTGTTCGAGTCAACTACATAAGGCTCAGTGATCGCCGCAGTCGGACAAGCATCGATGCAAAGCGTACACGTCCCACAATGATCTTCAACGCGTTCCGTGTCGTGGTTCAATTCAAGATTCAGCAACAACTCCCCAATGAACACCCACGAACCATGCTCCGGCGTAATCACGTTTGAATGTTTACCAAGCCAACCCAACCCGGCGCGCACCGCCCACGCCTTATCCATCACCGGCTGAATATCTACACACACTTTGCCTTCCGCCGCCGGCTCCTGCTCACGAATCCATGCCAGTAGAGACGACAGTTTTTCTTTGACTACATCGTGATAGTCGTCTCCCCAGGCATAACGGGAGACTTTCCCTGTGCTGGAAGTTTGCTGATGCTCGTGCGGTGTGAAGTAGTTGAGGGCAACGACTACGACTGAGCGCGCCGACGGAAAGATCTCAAGCGGGCTGATGCGCTTTTCCACATCGCGGGCCATCCAGCTCATCTCGCCGTGATAACCGCGCGCCAGCCATTCCTTCAGCCGGCGCCCTGCGTCTGTAAGCGACTGGGCGCCGACGATTCCGACTTTGTTGAATCCCTCGAAAAGAGCCCTTGCCTTGATGTCACGCGCGAAGATCACTATGGCATTTTCTGGATCGTTACGCTGACGATAGGACTATCGCCCTTTGTCTTACTATACGAGACCCAACAACCTGCTTTCGGATAACGTACCAGTTTCGACTTTGACCCATCAGCGTTGGCTTCGAAATCAGAGCCGAAGACCTGTTGCGGAGTAATCACTTCAGTCGCGCCACTCATGAAGTCAACCGAGATGGCCGTCACCTGGCGAGTCTTCGCGTCGTAGTAAACCTGGGCCCGCTCGTTGTCATTGAAGATGTAATAATCCTGCTCGTCGCTTTTGTTCGCTGGATTTCCCAGTTTCTTGCGAACTTCATCCGCGAGCCATCCGAGCTTGACGCCCCGGTACTCATGAAATACCGGTTCCTCTTCGGGCCCCGCAGGTTTGCGAGCGGTTTGACCTGATACTACCCCGGCCGCAATCATAAAACTGATCACTGCAAGCAAAGCTCGGTTTAGTAACCAAAATTTGGAGGATCTCAAAAGGCGAGTCATGGTTACCCCTTTCCACAAGTGTGCGTTCACAACCAAACAGGTAGGAAAATACCGCCGGAACGATCCGAATAATTATGCTGCCCGCCCCGGATTTGCTTTTATGCGCAAAAAATAATCCGAAGAAAAGGCGATGTCAATATCTGGAGAGCAACTCCGAAAAGTTGACGGGCAGGGGAGTTTAGCGTTAGAAGCAGAGTGCTTTTTAAGTCACTGTACCCCTCGTAAAAGGAGTTGGATTTAATGAAGAGAAGCGTGCTCGCTTTGTTTGTAACTGCTGTGGCGGTGGTTCTGATCGGATGTCAGCCTGCGCTCGATACAAATCGGAATGCAGCGCTGGCAACGGCAAGTCCGCAAAAAGAGGCTTTTGATCCGGTTGCGATCCAGACGGAAATTATCAAGCTGGAACGTGAATGGGCTGATTCAAACAAGACTCACAATGCGGAAGCGGCGCGTCGCATCGTAGCGGAGGATGCCGTGATTGTTTATCCGGATGGGAGTGTAGGGACCAAAGCCACTGAAGTACAAACTATTGAATCGGGAGACATCACTGCGGACGCGTTTGAGATGATTGATCCGAAAGTGACGGTCGTTAATGCCGATTCGGCTTTCGTCAGCGGCCGAAGCGTTATTCGGAACGGGAAGTACAAGGACGCTGCGACTAAGAAGACGATTGATATCAGTGGTGAGTATCGCTTTCTCGACGTCTATGCTCGACGCGATGGCAAGTGGCAGGCAGTCGCTTCACAGGCAACAAAGATCGCAAAATGAATCTAGGCCGCAGATTACACAGATAGAAATCCGGATTTTTATCCGTGTAATCTGCGGCTAAACTATTTCCAGATGCCGGGAATCGTGACGGAGCAGTTGGGGCAGTGACCATCAGGCGTGACGTTGACCTGGCGGATCAGGTATCCGAAACGCTCCACCAACAACTCATCACACGAGGGGCAATAAGTATTCTCCCAACGACCAACCCGACCCGGCAGATTTCCGGCGTAGATGTAGTTCAAACCCGCTTCACGACCAATCTCACACGCTCGTATCAATTGCTCCGCGGTCGTGTTTGAATTTTCAGTCATGTGATAGTCCTGGTGAAAAGCAGTGACGTGCCACGGAATGTCCGGCGAAACTGAGGCGATAAAATCAGCCGCGCGACGCAGTTCGTCCTCGGAATCGTTGAAGCCGGGAATCACGAGCGTCACAATCTCCTCCCAAAACCCACGCTCGTTCACCATCTTCACGGTCTCGAGAATGTTGTCGACGACTCCACCGAGTTGGCGATAGTTCTTGTCGTTCATGGACTTCAGATCGATCTTGTAACAGTCAGTCCACGGTCGGAGATAATCGAGCACCTGCGGCGTCGCATTTCCGTTTGAAATGAACGCGGTCCTAAAACCCTCCGGCCGCGCTTTTTTGAACACATCGACCGCCCACTCAGCCGTGATCAGCGGTTCGTTATAACTACTCCCGACCATCGACGCGCCATACGCCCTGGCCATCGTCACCAATCGTTCTGCTGAAACCACTGTCGGACTCGTGCCCGCGGAATCATCACGCAGCGCCTGCGACGTCAGCCAGTTTTGACAGTACGCACAATGCAAGTCGCAGCCGAGCATTCCGAAAGTCAGCGTGTCAGAACCGGGCAGGACGTGAAAAAACGGTTTCTTCTCGGTCGGATCACACGCGAGGGCGGCTACGTAATTCGCAGGCACGCGCAAATGACCGCCTTCGTTGAACCTGACCTTGCAGATGCCCCGTTTGCCCTCTTTGATTAAACAACGATGTCCGCATGCAAAACATTTTAGCGCGCCGGCGTCGAGATGTTCGGTGAGTTCGGGCGCAGCTTCAACGGTCATCGAATCGAGGACGGCGGCGAGCGGTGCTGATTGAGCAGTTAAAGGCATTTTCTTAGTATTATAGGGCTTAGATTCAAATGATCATCGAAGAGATTACTGTCACGGCATTTCAACAACACACTCGCATCCTCGGATGCGAGGAGACGAAACAGGCGATCTGCATCGATCCGGGGGACGAAGCGGAGCGGATCGTCGAAACAATCGAGCGTCACGGCCTGACGCTCCAGGCAATCGCTCTTACACACGCTCATCTCGACCACGTTGGCGGGGTCGCAGCGCTGAAAAAGCTGCAGCCCGCAGCGAAGATCAACCTGCACAAAGGCGATGAGTTCATGTATCGAGCGCTGCCCGAGCAGCCGGCGTGGATCGGTATTCCGCGCTCGCAGTGGGCAGCGCTTGGGTTCGCATTCGAAACGCCGCCGCCCGTCGATCACTATTGGACTGACGGTGAGAAATATTCAGTCGGTAAACTCGAATTCGAAGTGCTTCATTGTCCCGGACACACGCCCGGGCACGTCGTGCTCTACGAACCAACTGAACGGAAGGTCTTCGTCGGTGACGTGTTGTTTGCAGGATCGATCGGCAGGACAGACCTGCCCGGCGGATCGATGCAGCAACTGCTTAGCTCGATTAAGAATAAACTCCTGACGCTGGAAGATGACGTTGAGGTCTATTCAGGACATGGACCAGTTACGACGATTGGAGAAGAGCGACTAATGAACCCATTCCTCCGATAGACAGGGGCAGTAAGCAGGAGCAGGATGCTATGCTGCTCCTGCTCACTGCTCCTGCCTACTTCAGTCTCTTCGCCTTCATCTCCTCCCACAACTCTTTCTGCTCGTCGTTCAACTGGCTCGGTAAGGTGTCGACCGGAATCTGATACTTCGCACAAAACTGTCGCCACAAGACAAAGCGTAGATCGTACTGCCCTGTGGAATCGGAAACAGAGTTATCGACTGGTGGTGGTTGCTTCTTCCCCGTGCTCATGATGCGTGAGTGTACCAGCTTTTGCGGAATTAGTTGACAGCGGATGAGCTGAGGTAGATCGGCGCTGTCGGGGTAGTAGCTCCACCAACTCGTTCCACGGTCACCGCGAAGACAGGTGCGTTAATCGCCTCGCGCGGCATCTGTTCCTTCAACACTCCCTGCCCATTGCTATCAGGCGCGAAAGTCTTGCCAGGCACCGGTGGTTTATCTCCAACAATGAACCATAGCTGGTAAGCTTTACCTTGCGGCAGATTCGGAAGATTGCTCGCCACCAAAATCGCGTGGCCATTGCTGTCGTAAGCGACTGTCGCAGTTGCCCCGGCTGCCGCAGCGGTTCCTTTGAGTTCACTCACTCTCGCGCCGGGTGAGGTTACGAGTTGCACAAACTCTCTCGATTGCTCGAGGTCCTTTCGAATCGCGTTGTTCTGACGCCACAACACGATGAGACCGACAATCAACGCAGTAAAGAGCACTGCCGCTGCCATCGCACCGAGCGAGCCAAACGAACTCCAGAGGTTGCGTGGCGTCGATCGGAAAGGAACCACGTTCGGTTCCGAAAGATCTTTTCGTACTTCGTCGAGGATTCTTTCACGAACTTTTGGAGACGGCTCAGCAGGACTCGCTCCGAGCGAGAGCGCTGCCGCAGTGGCTTGCCATTCATGGAGCTCTTTGCGGCACTCAGCACAGTTTTCGAGATGTTCGTTCAATGCCTGTGCTTCCGCCGCATCGAGCGCTGACAACGCGCGCGCCGGAATCATCTCCTTGTAGTCTTCGTGGACCATCTATTTAAAAACCAAAACTCTCGCCCTGACCCGCCAGCAGTTCGCGCAAACGAATCATACCCGTGCGCATGCGAGTCTTCACGGTTCCCAGCGGCGCACCCAGCCGCGTGGCAATCTCCGACTGGGTCAGACCATCGAAATAGGCCAGCATTATCGGACCTTTTTGCTCGTCGGGGAGTTTGGCGAGCGCATTGCTCACGAGCCCGCGTTGTTCTGACTTGAATGCGTCGGTTGCCGCATCGGAGATCTCTTCGGAAACTTCGCGCGCTCCAGCTTCCGCGATGCGTTCACGTGAGGCCAGTGTTCGCAGGCGATCGATGGCGCGGCTGCGACCAAGTGTTACCAACCACGTGAACGGACGTCCGCGAGTCTCATCAAAATCCGCCGCCTTGCGCCAGACTTGCAGGAACGTTTCCTGAAGGACGTCCTCCGCTTCCTCGCGGTTATTCAATATACGCATCAGAAGGCCAAACAGGATGCGGTCGTAGCGGTCGTAGAGCTGCGCGAGAGCCGCCTCATCGCGGGCGGCGATCGCTTTCAGCAATAAGATATCGCTTTCTTGTGCGGCTTCAGGTTGCAAGCTGGGAATATACGTAACCACAGATGAACACGGATTTCATACACGGATTTTTAATCAATCTGTGTATGAAATCCGTGTTTATCTGTAGCTAATTTCTTACGCGATAGTGATCTCGTCAGAGAGATAAACGTCCTGGATCGCGTTCAGCAGTTGCACGCCCTCGCTCATCGGACGTTGAAACGCTTTGCGACCGGAGATCAACCCCATGCCGCCGCCGCGCTTGTTAATCACCGCCGTCCGAACCGCTTCAGCGAGGTCACTCGCGCCCTTCGATTCGCCGCCCGAGTTGATCAAGCCACAACGACCCATGTAACAGTTCGCCACTTGATAACGCACGAGATCGATCGGATTGTCAGTAGTCAACTTCTCATAAACGAGTTTGCTGGTCTTACCGTATGAGCTACCCAACTCTTTTTCAACAGCCTTGTATCCACCGTTCCGCTCGGGCAGTTTTTGCTTAATGATGTCGGCCTCGATGGTGACGCCGATATGGTTTGCCTGGCTCGTCAAATCCGCCGCCGCGTGCATATCGCCCTCGGGAGTTTTGAACTTCGGATTGCGCAAATAGCACCAGAGTATGCACGCCATACCGAGCTCGTGTGCCTGCGCAAATGCCTTGCTGATCTCGACAATCTGTCGTGTCGATTCTTCGGACCCGAAGTAGATGGTGGCGCCCACCGCAACCGCGCCGAGGTTGTGCGCTTCCTTAACCGTTCCAAACAGCACCTGGTCAAACTTGTTCGGCAACGTCAGTAACTCGTTGTGATTGATCTTTACGATGAACGGAATCTTGTGCGCATACTTCCGAGCCACCGAACCAAGAATGCCGAAAGTCGAAGCCACTGCGTTACAACCACCTTCGATCGCAAGTTTTACTATATTTTCGGGATCGAAATACTGCGGGTTCGGCGCAAACGACGCACCGGCCGAATGCTCGATTCCCTGGTCTACCGGAAGGATCGACAGGTAACCAGTACCGGCCAGACGGCCGTTATCAAACAACGACTGAAGCGATCGCAACACTGCCGGCGAGCGGTCAGAGATTGACCAAACTCGGTCCACAAAATCGGGGCCGGGCAGGTGCAGATCGTCCTTGGAAATCGTTTGTGTCGAGTGGTTTAGTAGCTCTGAGGCACTCGGCCCAAGCAGCTCTGCGATGCGATCGATTGAGTCGGAGCGTTGTAGTTTGGTGACCATTGCGTTTCCTCCCGGCGCAGGGCCGGCCATGTGGTTGATTGCTGGAATAATGAAGCTGGCCTGAATTATACGTAACCCTGTTTGCCGACGCCAACATCCTGTTGAATGGACCACAAATTTTCGTTAGAATCCCGTACACGCCGCGGACATCCTCGGCTCCCTGCGGGCGGTTTTCCACTCTCAGCATTTAGAACCAGCGGTATTGCCAGTTCCAGAAAGGTCAGTTAAATGAAAAGTTATCCCCCCTCGTCTTTCCCAACGTTACTACTTTTGTGTCTATTTGTTGCTTTTGCAGCGCCCGTGCTAGCTTCCGGCGACGACTGGAAACCCCTCGATCCGGCCCACCTGGCCATGAAAGCACCCGTTGTGGAATCAGACGCAGATGCCGAAGGCATCTTCTGGGAAGTCCGCATGGACGATAACGAGAATGGCGATCTGATTTTCAATCACTACCTGCGCGTCAAGGTTTTCACCGAGCGTGGCCGCGAGTCACAAAGCAAAATCGACCTGCTTTACGGCAAGCTCTACGGCGGTGAGATCAAAATCAGCGACATCGCCGCGCGTACCATCAAGTCAGACGGCACAATCGTAGAACTCAAAAAGGAAGACATCTTCGACCGCACCGTCGTCAAGACCACTGGCTTGAAATACAAAGCCAAATCGTTTGCGATGCCGGGAGTCGAGCCAGGCTGCATCATCGAATACCGGTGGCGCGAAACGAGAGTCAATACAGATGCACAAAACGTTCGTCTCAATTTTCAACGCGACATTCCGGTGCAGCGAGTTCAGTACCTCGTAAAGCCGTACGCTTATGAAGACTTCAGTTTTAATTCGCTCATGATGCATGGCACTCCGACCAAATGGGTCAAGGATAAAAGCGGTTTCTATATGACCTCGATGACCAACGTGCCGGCGATCCATGATGAGTCGCGCATGCCTCCTGAGGACCAGGTAAAAATCTGGATGCTCGTCTTTTACAAAAGGAACACTGACGACAGAAGTAATCCGGACAAGTACTGGAACGAGGTTGGTAAGTATTTCTACGATCAGACCAAATCGATCATTAAGGCCAACGACGAAGTGAAAAAAATGGCCGCGTCACTAGTCGCCGACGCCAGGAACGATGATGAGAAATTGCAGCGTTTGTTTGACTTCTGCCGCACCAAGATCAAGAACGCCAGCCTCGACTCATCGGGCTTGACGTCAGACGAACGCGCCAAGCTCAAAGACAACAAGAACCCCGGCGACACGTTGAAACGGGGGGTGGGCAGCAGCGCCGACATCGATATGCTCTTCGCTGCTCTCGCCAATGGTGCGGGTTACGACGCGCGCATCGTGCTGGCGCCAGATCGCGGCGACATGTTTTTCGATAAGGGCATGCCGATGTCCTACTTCGTCAAACCGATGAACATCGCTGTCAAAGCTGGTGAGAACTGGAGATTCTTCAATCCCGGTTATCCCCATCTGCCGTTCGGAATGTTGCGCTGGCAGGAGGAAGGTGAGCAGTCGCTGATCACCGATCCGAAGGCACCGGTTTGGGTTGAGACGCCAATGTCAGGGCCTGACAAGTCAGTCGTGAAGAGAAGTGCCAAGTTGAAGTTAACCGACGACGGAACCGTGGAAGGTGACGTCCGCCTCGAATATTCGGGCCATTTCGCGATTGAACGAAAAATGGAGATCGACGAAGAGTCTGAGACCCAACGCGAAACTGACATTACCGATGAGATCAAGGGCCAAATGAGCACGGCTGAGCTCACCAACATCAAAGTCGAAAACGTGATGGATTACACCAAGCCGCTTGTCTACACGTTCC
>DATEWS010000834.1:0-3528 GCA_035257785.1 Pyrinomonadaceae bacterium | reverse complement strand
CTTCGGCGCCGGTGTGCGGTTCGCAAACTGCGCGCGCTGAACGGCCAGCACCGAGGCTGAAGGCAGGCGCACGATCTCGTAACGCGAAACGAGCTTGTCGGAGTCGCGTGGATCCGGTAACGCAGCGAAGGGAATGTACTGTAGTGCGCCGTCGGCGACGATCACCAGCCGCTTCACTTTCGAAAGATCATTCAGAGGTCCGAACAGCATTGAGCTCATGCTGCGCGCGTCGTTCTCGTACGTGTTTGAGTTTGACGTGATTGCGGCATAGAGCTTTTGCGCGAGTGTTTCAATGTTTGTTTGTGAAGGAAGTTCGAACGTCTGTAATGAGTCGGTGGTGATGGCCCAGAGAAAGCTGCGCTTCTCGCCGAGTGAATACTCGAGCAATAGCGTGCCGGATTCGAGCAAGCTCTGAATCTGTTTCAACTTCAGAGTTTCAGGTTGGACCAGCGCCGCGTAATGCGGGCTCCGAGCGCGGATTTGCCCCTGAACATCACGATACTCCGCCGTGACTCGTTCGATTTCAGTTTCTACTTTGCCGGAGGTCGCAGCAGATGACGAACTAATCTGGCGCGTAGCTAATGATTCGAGTTGAAGTTGCAGGGCACGTTCGCGTTCGAGCAGTTTCGGATCTACTCCCTCGCGGATCTGCGTCTTTGCTTCCGCTAACGTTTCCAGTAGCGTTCGCGCGCGACCTGCTTCACTGGCTTCGAGTGCAGCTCCGTCGAAACCTGCTGATGGTTGCGTGGTGTGCAAGCTCATCAGAATGTCGACGTAGAGTTCGTACAATTGATGCACGGTTGCGACGTACGACGAACGCAGATCGTGGCTTGCGACACCTGCACGCAGAAACTCTGCGAGCGCTATGGCTTGCTCGCTATTAATTTTCGCGTCGTTCAGTCTGCCAAACGACTGTTGGAGTTTTGCGATGAGATAGAGAGTTCCTGATTCACCTAATCGATCGCCCGTCGTCCGGTTTAGCGCGAGTGCTTGTGTGTAATTGTCTAAAGCTTTGTCTCGATCACCGAGAGCTTCCTGTATGCGGCCAATGCTGTTCAGCGTGTAGGCTTCTTCGCGGCTGTCCTTCCCCTGACGGTTAAGTGCTAAGGCCTCGTTATAGTACTGTAAGGCGAGTACGGGTTGGTTTTGTCGTTCGTGAACCTGTCCGGTCAAGGCGATCGGAACTGCCTGCATGCGCGGGTCACCGATTGATTGCCAAATAGCTAACGATCTGGCCAGGTACGTTAACGCTGTCTTGTAGTCTTCATTCCTGATGTGGAGTTCGGCAAGTTGCAAAAGTACGCCGGCTTCTCCATAGCTAAAGTTTGCTTGCGAAAACAACTCGAGCGTCCGCGTGAATTCCTGGAGCGCGGCGGAGCTCTCGCCCATGCTGGCATGGACGTAACCCAGTCCAGCAATGTTGACCCCGATCAAAATCCGATCTTCGAGTGGTTCAAGCAACTGAATCGATTGATGGTAAAGATCCAGCGCCTGTTGTTTGTCGCCCAGCTTCGTGTGGAGATGACCCAAGGCGATCAACGTCAACGCTTCACCGCGCGGGTTTTTGGCGGCGCGCCACCAGTTCAGGGCTTGCTCAAAAGCGATCCGTGCTTGCTGCGTTTCGTGTAGATCTGAATAGGAGGAACCTAGATCGAGAAACGTCTGCGCGAGGTTTGTAGCTTCGTTTGTCTCTCTCAGAATCGTTAACGCTTTGTCGTAGAGATCGATTGAAGCCGGGCGATTTCCCGAAGCGTATTCCACCTGACCCTCAAGCTCAAGCGCGAGACCCTCACCTGTGTGGTACGCCAGCTTGCGACTCAGATTCCCACTGTCTTTGCAGAGAATTCGTGCTTGTTCGTTGTGGCCAAGCAGGAGTTCGACGTTGGCGAGGTCATTTAACGTGTCTACTGTCTCGGCATCCGCGATCTTCAGTTGATTGAGGAGACTGAGCGATGAGGTCAGGTTTTGGAGAGTGAGGGTGTTGTCACCGAGTTTGAGATGGACCAGGCCGATCGATCTGAGTACGCGAGCTTCCTCGCGCCGGAGTGACGCACGCCGAATATCGGTGAGCGCTAATTGATATTTCTGAAGCGCTCTTCGCCACGCGGTGGCGGTCCATTGCGAGCGAAGGGCGTCCGCTTCAGAAACTTGAGCCTTCCAATTGGTTACCTGAGCAGCGGACGGACTTGACGCGACAACGAGCAGCGCACAGATTAGGAGTGATCGCAGCCATACCCCGGCTGGAAACATAAATTTGCTTTTAAGTCCCAAACCAAAACGCACCATGGGACAGCAATACTCCTAACCAGCTCGACGCTTATTAACCTTAGTCGTCCTTAACGTTGCTTCTTTAGGGTCACTCGAATTGCTGGTCTCAGCAGCCGGAGGCGTCACATCGCTGCACGCAAACCTGGGATCCTCAACCGGAGGATTTCGCATACTCTCAACGTGCCCGTCACGGCCTTTGTTCCAGGGAGCTGTGATTCTGAACGGTAAACGCTCGTGCTCGTTCCAACCCTTCGCCAGGCGCCGCGTATTTGTGTGGTAGAGTTTCAGGAAATCTATCCATCTCGATTCCTTTGCAAAACCCAGGTTTCCATACGACGGGCTAAGCACAGCCCATGGGAAATAGATTGAGATGCCATACGAAAATTGAAAGGCAGGGCCTGCTACACAAGTTCTGACGACCAGATCCGATATGGCGTCTTGGACAGCTTTACTACTCTCAATTACCTTGCTGGGTTTCGCCAGTTTCTTATACCGTTCGGCGAGGCAGTTGCAGAAATCGTAAAGGTCGACGAACATCTCGCCGTTGTACGACTGCGTTTCCCAATGCGCCAACAACATTGCGTTCTGTTTTTCCGTGCCATAGTCGAGATCACCTGCCTTAAATTCATCCAGCAGATCCCCAACCATAACGAACATCCTTTTCTTTACCTCGTCGATCTTTTTTACCTGCAGAACCGATTGATCGACCGAGATGCCTCCATTTATGTAAGGCTCATAAAACTTGCGGTATTCGTAGACGATTTGCCTGGCGAGCACTTGAGCTTGCGACACATCTTCATTGATTGTGGGTTTCCCCTCGAGCCGGTTCGAGAGTTCTTCAAGAATCTCCTTGTAGGGCCAGCCGGTGTTGGGTGAAAAACCTTCAGAACCGACCATGTAAATAACATTCGTACGAAGTAGTTCGAAACATACTTCACACATGCTCATCACACACGTGTCAAATCCGAGGATGTCGATTGTGTGTCCGTCGTCAGTGAGTCTTTCGAAAACGTAGCGCAAATCGTGAATACTCAAAGCACCGGGCGGATTGTCGTCGTGCAACACAAAGTCATCGTCGGTGCCGCTGCCGTGTCCGACCAGCACCACCATGTAGTGTTCGGCCGGATAGGTTGAAATACCCCAACGCACGAAGTCGAGCAGATTTTGAGGTTCACCTGAGTAGGTCTCCTGCGCTTTCCAACCGGTGGCGGCAGCATCTTCATTCAGTGTCTTGCCGGCTCTCAGCCGGTAACGTTTTGT
>DATEWS010000833.1:0-12180 GCA_035257785.1 Pyrinomonadaceae bacterium | reverse complement strand
GCGGCTCGATCAGTTTGAGATTCATCTTCTCCGGCAACCCGCCAACATTGTGATGACTCTTGATAACCGCCGATGGGCCACGCACCGACACCGACTCGATCACGTCCGGATAAAGCGTCCCCTGGACCAGGTAACCGACGTCACCCAAACGTTTCGCTTCCTGTTCAAAGACGTCGATGAAAACTTTCCCGATCCGTTTCCGCTTCTCTTCCGGATCAGTCACGCCTCTGAGCGCCGCGAGAAAACGATCTCCAGCACGAACACCGGCGATGTTCAACTTCATACTCTGCTGCAACAACGACAGAGTTGATTCAAACTCACCTTCTCGCAACAGGCCGTTGTCAACAAAGATACAGGTCTGTCGATCGCCAACAGCCCGATGGACCAATGCGGCTGCGACAGTCGAATCAACCCCACCTGACAAACCCGAAACTACTCGCCCATCAGCGCCGAGTTGATCGCGAATGCGCGCGACTTGTTCTTCGATCACGGCCTCCGGCGACCAGTCACCGCGACACCCGCAAACCGAGAACAAAAAGTTGCGCAGCACCTGGGCGCCGAGCGGTGTGTGCGCGACTTCCGGATGAAACTGCACCCCATAAATTCCGCGTGACTCATCTTCCATCGCGTTCAAAGCATCGTCAGTCAGTGCCGTCACATTAAAACCCGGCGGCACTTCAGTGACGTGATCGCCGTGACTCATCCAAACATCGAGTTCCTTTGGCAGACCTTTAAACAAAAGACTGGTTGTATCCAGCACCTTCAATCGCGCATAACCAAACTCACGATTTGGCGACGCCGCCACAGCGCCGCCGAGTTCACCTGCAAAGACCTGGAACCCGTAGCAGATTCCCAGCGTTGGACAATCGACCGATTCGAGCAGTTGGGCATCGGGCTTTGGCGCGGTAGCGTCATAAACCGACGAAGGTCCGCCCGAAAAGATCAATCCCCGGGGCGACCTGGCGTTGATAGCTTCGATTGGGGCGTTGAAAGGAAGGATCTCGCAGTAAACACCCGCTTCCCTGACGCGACGAGCGATGAGCTGTGTGTACTGCGATCCGAAGTCAAGTATTATTACGGTTTCATGATTCTGGACGTTGCTCATTTGGAAGAGGTGCGATTATACGTTCGAGTCGTGTGAACTCAAAATTTTGAACGCGGATTACACGCATGTTGGCTTTAATTCGAATTCTGGTCCTTATCCTCATCGCAAATTTTACGAGCGGTGACGCTCTCCTCTCGCAACCACTCACAGTGCGCTGGCGTTACGAATCAGCGGTGACACTAAATCTCACGCCTGCTTTCGACAACGAACGAATCTATTTGCCGCTTGCTGGCGGCACGATCGTCGCGCTCAAAGCAAACGATGGACAACTATTCTGGCGTTCAGAGATGGGCGGCGAACTCTCAGCGTCGCCCGTCGCGGATGAAAACGCAATCTACGTCGCTTCTGAAACTGTCGTCCAGGCAAACGAACCACAGAAACCGGCCGGCGCTCTTCGTGCCCTCGGTCGCGAAGGCGGCGTAACACAGTGGATGACTCCGCTCGTGAGACCACTGCGCGGCGCACTCACTATCAGCGGTACAAAACTGTTTGCCGGCGGTAGCGATGGACGTGTTTATGCTTTCGACAAGCGAACGGGTGGCGTTTTGTGGTCGATACCTTTTGCGCTCACGTTTAGTAATCAACCGATCGCCAAAGGTGGCAAAGTATATTTCGGAAGTGAAGACGGCACGCTGCTGGCCCTCGACGAAACGACCGGGCAATTGCTCTGGCGACATCGAACCAAAGGCGCGATACATGGTCCAGTCGCGGTCACGGATGACAACGTTTTCTTCGGTTCGGGCGATGGTTACGTTTATGCAGTTAGTGTCGATAAAGGTCGCTTGAAGTGGCGCAAGCGAACGGGCGCCGGTGTGGAATCAGTCGTACTCGCAGGTGATGCACTACTCGCGGCCTCGCTCGATAACTTCGCGTACCTTCTAAATCTCAAAGGTACTATGCTTTGGAAGAAGCAGTTGCCAGGCCGCATTGCAGCGCAGCCATTGGCGGTTGAAGAAACCGCTCTCTTCACGCCGCTTTCGAGTTCGGAAGGTGTGGTGCTGGGACTGAAAGACGGCAAGCAAGTTAATTCCCTGCCAACCGGAGATGAGCTTACAAGTTCAGCTTCGCCAATCATCGTTGGTGACGCTGTAATTCTCACTACTGAACATGGTTTACTAGCCTTTGCTCGCCCATCAGAGACGACCAAGTCGAAACAGTGAGTTAACCGCAGATGACACGGATAAAAATCCGATTTTTTTCAGTGTAATCCGCGGCCCGGATTCGGCTCAATCTTCGCTTCAGCGACATCAGTGCGGCGCCAGAAGATCCCAACCATACGCGACACCAATCCATACAGAATGTAAGTGATCACGATCGCGAGCAGCACGTACTGCGAATACAAAAAGATCAGCACCAACACTGACAACGCAAGAATGATCGTGCGCATGCCGCGAACGTTCGTGCCGACTGTCTTGAAGCTCGAGAAGCGCCAGGTGCTGACCATCATCACACTCAAAAATCCCACCAGCACCATCAACAGTCCCGAGTACAATTGCGCTCTCTCAGCACCGAACGCGATCAGCGGCACTGGTGAGAAATGAACGAGCGATGCGATCAAACCGCCCGCGGCGGGAATCGGCAAACCCACATAACTCTTTTTATCGACTTTCGGCGTGCCTTCCGCAAGGATGCGCGGGCGCGACGCCTGCACGTTGAAACGCGCCAGACGAAACGCACCGCAGATCAAATACATAAATGAAAGAAACCACGCGAGACGATGAACCTGACTGCCTTCCGCCAGTGTCGGTCCGTAACCCCAGACGTAAGCCAGCACTGACGGCGCGAGCCCGAATGTCACGACATCTGCAATTGAGTCGAGTTGAATACCAATCTCGGTCGTGGTCTTTGTCAGTCGCGCGATACGACCGTCGAGGATATCGAATAACAACGCAAACCCGATCGCGATGGCTGCGTGATCGAAGTGCTCTGTAGCGCGGGCGATATCCGGAGTAGCGCTTCCGAGTAATTGAAAACCGCGCAACGACGACATCACCGAGTAGAAACCCATACCGATGTTCCCGGCTGTAAACGCCGAAGGTATGAGATAGAGTCCCTTCTTCACTCCGCGCCGAGGCGGGTTCGGCCGTTCCTCTAAATCGTCAGCAGTCATGAGATTCTCCCAATCACGGTCGTGCCGCCGCGCACGCGCTGGCCCTCCTTGACCATGATCTGCACGTTACGCGGAAGCAGCACGTCGGTGCGCGAGCTAAACTTGATCATTCCGAAGCGTTCTCCGAGACCGAGGTTATCGCCCTTCCCTTTCCAGCAAACTACTCGTCGCGCGAGTATTCCCGCGATCTGTTTGCAAACCACCGTAATCTTCTCGCCCTGTATCGTCAACGCATTCTGCTCGTTAACGAGACTCGCCTTTTCGTTAGTCGCCATCAGAAACTTGCCCGGCGAGTAAATCATGTCAACGATCTTGCCCGGAATCGGTGAGCGATTGATGTGAACGTCGAGTGGTGACAGGAAGATACTGATCACATTGCCTGAATCGTTCTGCTCGATACGCGTCACGCGTCCATCAGCAGGCGACACGACAACATCGGGATCAGATGGCGGCACGCGCTTCGGATCGCGGAAAAAGAAAGCCATGAAGAGTGTGATGACGAAAAGAAACGCCGCGACATACAAGAAGCCAAACACCGCTGCGGCAACACCGATCAGCCCGGGCACCAAAATATAAGGAATGCTTTCTTTAACTATGCGCAAATTCTGTTTTCATTCGCCGCAAGACACAAACGATATTAGATAAATTACGTTTTGTGCTCTTTGTGGCTTTACGTGAAAGGGGACGCGTACTCTTGGTTCCACGTCCCCTTCAATTATTTAGCTCGTCGAAACTGCCGGGCAGTTTCAGTGACTCAAGTTTTGCGTTTTCTGATATTGCAACATCATTGAATACATCTGATCTTTCAGTGCAAGTTTCTTTTTCTTGAGCGTAATCTCCTCCAGCTGTTCTTCGTCGCTCGGATAGGAAAGAGCTGATAATTCACTAAGGCGTTCTTCGTACTTATGATGTTCCTGGGCTAGCTGCCGGAATTCGGGATCTCGGTTTATCAACTCTTCTTTAAGACTATCCGTCGTTGCAATGTCCATGTTGGTGCATGTCTCCTTTCAGACGAATGAAAGTGGGCAGGATGGTTGCGGAGATTAAGGCCTTGAATCTCCATGGGATTGTGTCGCACGCAAAAATGGTAGCCCAACCCACTTGGCCAAATCAAGCGGGTAATTCATCCCAGGACCCGACTCATCACCACCGCGTCTTCACGCGGCTCGGAGTAGTAATTGGCTCGCTGGGCAATGGCGCGGAAACCGCACTTCTGATACAGCGCTTGCGCGGCGTAATTGGCGCTCCGGACCTCTAAAAAGGCCGTATTTGCCTTGCGAAGACGCGCTTCCTGAATGACCCGGTCGAGCAGCGCGGCACCGATCCCACGCCGCCGGTACTCGGATCTGACGGCCACGTTATTGATGTGAAGCTCGCCGGCAGTTTCCCGGGCGACGATGTAGCCGGCGATTGGGCCCGCTTGAATGGTAGACGCGCGAGTGGGGCGCGCGACCAGCATCAGCTCGCGATTGCCGCTCTGAAGTTCGCCGTAATATGCCGCCCAGCCCCAACGACTCAGACCTGATTGCTCCTCGATCTCCACCACTTCGAGCAGATCATGCTCCGACATACGCATGATGATGATGTCTTTCAGACCAGCAGCTGGACTCTGTTCGACCATGGGCATAAGCGTAAACGTAGTTTACTGCTTTATGGTTGGTTTGGTCTGCTCGATAAGGAACTGATCGAGCCAAACGGTGCCGAAGATGGGGCAAGTTGTGTCGCAGTTGTTCCGCTCGAGGCGAACGATTGCGGCTTGTGAGTTTGCTTGAGTAGTGAATTCAAAGTTTAGCGTGGCCCACGGGTTCGTGGCAGTGGGAAAGTTTTCTGACTTTGCCAACAACTCGTTGTTCGTCGCGTCTCTAACGGAGATGAAGGGCGGGCCGCCGGTTACAAGATCTCTTGTCTTAACCGCGAATGAAACGCGATACGTCTTCTCGGGTTCGAGAATGAGTGTTTGAGATAAGAATGCAGCGCCCTGAGCCCATTCGCCGCTGAAATTGACTTGCAGACTTTTCTCGCCTTCGACTTTTTCGGAAACATCGATCGCGAGACGGTTCTTCTGTTCGGGGGCGACTATCCAACCGAAAGTGACGTCGTTGAGCACGAACGGCTCTTCGAAACCGCCGTTCACGAATGACGATGCTTTCGCATGCATGAGAGTTGAAGCTTCGCGAAAAGATTTTGCGCCGAACAACAAACGCGCGAGTTCGTTGTTCTGTTCGGTTGATAATGGAGTTGTTAACCGTTGGATTTGAGCGAGTGTCTCTTTGCCTTTTCCTTTTCCGGCGAGGTAGCGGATGAAAGCAAGTCGCTCGGTATCGTTGTTGATCTCGATGAGGGCTTCGGTTGTTTTCAGATCGCCTTTCGAAAGCCCCCAGGCGAGGTCGATTAGGTTGGGTAAGTACTTTTGATTCGCTGCGGCTGCTTGTCTTAGATCTGCGAACGCGTCGTTCGATAGGTTCATGCGCAATAGAAGATTGCCGCGTTGCCAGTGTGTGTGCGCGTAGTAAGGCGCCCAGCGAACCGCTTGATCGAGTGCGGCGAGTGCGCCGTTCGTGTCACCGAGATCTTCGCGAGTGTTGCCGAGTTCGATCCAAAGATAGTCGTCGCGATAGCGGAGTGCGACGGCTGATTGCAGTGACTGCGCGGCCACTTCGGATTGATGTTGGGAGTTGTAAGCCGCAGCGCGCGCGCGATGCGCATCCGGATCAGAGGGGTTGACGCTTACGGCTGCGTCTGCGACGGCAGTTGAATGAGTAATTAATGCGTAGCGAGTGAGTAGTCTCGAAAAACCAAAACGCGCCGATGCTTGAATGAGGAACAAGCACAGTGCAATCGCGAAAAGGCGAACCGCGGATGACACGGAGTAAAATCCGGATTTTTTCCGTGTCATCCGCGGTTGACGTTGGTTACGGATTCGCGCCGCTCGGATTGTCCTGGAAGGCGAGCGGTGTCAATGCTGCTGCGCCGATACCCGCGAAGATCGCGACTGTCGCGGCCGTTCCCAATCCGAAGAGTCCACCACCACCGCCGCCGGCTGCACCACCTGCGGCAATTGCCGGTGTATTCGTTACCGTCGGTGCGGCAGCGCCCTGCGGGAAGCAGACATTCAACACGCCGCCAGCAGCCGGATCGGTCTTGCCTGCCGAACCCTGCTCCGTCGCAATCTCACCGTTCGTCTTCTTCTTTGCACTCAGGATCGCGCAGCCGTAAATGAGCAACGCTTTCACATTGCCCTGGTCGTCGTAAGTCAACACGAGCTTCGTGTTTGGTGCGATGTCGAGTGAACCGAGTGGTCCAAGATTGATCGTCGCCGCTTGATCAGCGCCAGTCTCAATCGTCGCGCCCGTCAAGATCGAAGCGCCGGTACCCGCACTCAGACCATTAACCGTGATCGGTACGTTATTTCTTGTCGTTAACCGGGCGACGAACTGTTGCGAAACCGGTGTGACGTTCGTCGTGTTGCTCGTTGGTTCAGCAAGACCAACCTGCAAACCGATCTGCATGATCGAGAAAAGTAGTAACGCCGCAATTGCTCTGGGACCATTACGTCGTTTTTGATTCATCAAAGTATCCCTTCTCAGAAGACAACACCGCCGCTTGTTGGCGTAAGTCTACTGTTACTGAATGTTTAGGTCAACGATTTATTTCGCTTTCATGTAACGCTGGAAGAAGTCGTCCGCAAGTTTTGGATCCACTTTCTTCAAACGGTTGTACTCCTCCAACGCCGCTTTACGATCGTTCAGCGCGATATACGTGAGCGCGAGGTTGAAATGCGCTTCACCCCAATCCGGCTTAAGTCTGACCGCTTCCTTAAACACAGCCGCCGCTTCCTTGTAACGCTTGGTTCGGAAATAGACGGTGCCGAGATTGTTGTTCGTCTCGGCATTCGACGGCTTGAGCGTGAGTGCTTTCTTATATGCGTCGATCGCGGGATCGAATTGCTGGTCCTTATAGAGTGCGGAGCCGAGACTGTTGTAAGCGTCTGCGTGATCGCTCTTCAGTCGAACCGTCGCTTGAAACTCAGCGACTGCTTCTTTGAACTGGCTACGGTTGTAGAGCGCAGTGCCGAGATTGTAGTGCGCTTCCGGAAAATCGGGCTTCGCACGCGTCGCGCGCTGGAGTACGTCAATGGCTTCCTGATATTGATTCAACTTGTTGTAGGCAGCGCCAAGATTGTTCTGCGCTTTGACGTAATCGGGTTTTAACCGCAGTGCTTCTTTGTATTCTGCGACTGCCTGTTGCAGATATTGATTTGCCGCAGCGCGATCCTGCGTCTCGCCAAGCTTCACATAAGCGTAACCGAGATTGTTGTGTGCAACCGGATTACTGGCGCGCAGGCGTATTGATTCCTGAAGCTCGGTGACGGCGTTGGTAATGTCGCCGAGAGTGAGCAAGAGACTGCCGAGATTCGTGTGTGCTTCGACGTAGTCGCTTCGCAACTGAATCGCGCGACGATAAGCGGCGACAGCTTCGCGATGCTTGCCGGTCATGTAGTAAGCGTTGCCGAGGTTGTAATTCGCGTCGGCGGTATCGGATTTGGCAGCGACCGCTTTTTGAAAACTGTCGACTGCGCGAGGGTATTGCTCGAGCATGTAGAGCACTGCGCCGAGATTGTTCAAAGCGTCTGCGTCGTTTGGTGCGAGGCGAACCGCGTTGTTGAAAGCATCGAGTGCTTCCTGGTAGCGACCGGCCTTGTAAAGACTTGCACCCAGGTTGTTGAAAGCAACAGCATCGTCTGCTTTGAGTCTGGTCGCGTTTTTCAAAGCCGTGATCGAGTCTCCGACTTTTCCGAGTTTGTCGTACGCGTAGCCGAGATTACTGTGAGCGGCTGCGTTATCCGGTTGCAGGCGAACTGTCTGTTCGTATGCTGTGGCTGCTTCTGCGAAGCGACCCATCGTGATGTAAGTGTCACCAATCGATGCTTGAGCTTCGGCATCGCGCGGATCGAGTTTGAGTGCGTTTTGATAGGCTTCGAGCGCTTGAGCGTACTGGCCCTGATCGTAATACGTGTTGCCCTGAGCTTTCAGCGCTTCAGCGCGATCGGTGTTGCCGGCGGTCGTTGTTGTGTCGGTTGCAGTCGGTTGGGTGGGGGGTCGAGGTCTGCCGGTGTTACGCGCGACCTGGGTGCTCGGACGACTCGAACGCGCCGGACGTTTCATGACTGCCGCCGCGCCACCGGTGAGATCCCGGACTCGTTGGGGCGGTTTGAAGATGATCGCCGCGCCGCCAACGATGTCCTGCCCCTGGAAAGCAAGCGAGCCACCGATGTCCTGCACGAACGGCACGCTCGCGTGTGCGTATGCAACCAGGCATAACAGCGCAATGATCGCTTTATGAGTTCGCGTATGCATTAGTTGATTTGCGTGTGGCGATCACGATCAGAGAAAGAAGAACGATCGCGTTTATCAAGATGTGCAAACCGAAGTCAACAAGACTGTGTGCGGCAACGCCGGTGATTCCAAGTATCGCTCCCAGACGTACATAACTGCCGTCATAATTGCGGCGCGCTTCGCGAATCACCAGGACGGCGAACCAGACTCCGATAGCAAACCCAATCAAGCCGCCACTCGAAAGTAGTTCGAGATAATCGTTGTGTGCTTCCTGCGGTGTCATGAGTCCGGAAGCGTCGTGATAGGCAGTGATGCCAATCCAGTAACCGCCTAATCCGACACCCGCGATGGGATGCGCTGCAAACATCTTTAGAGTCGCGCGCCAGATCTCATTCCTGCTCACGCCCGCAGCTTCGGTTGGATTCAGTTCCCGCGTTGCGTTTTCGAAGTTACTCGCGAGCCGATCGCCACCGACCCAAAACGTACCTAACAAGACTCCAGCGACAAGCACCACCAGGAGCACAGCTCGTAAAGCGGATAGCGATCGCGAACTCAGTAACAGCGCGGCCGAAACGATCTGGACCAGCATCGCCAAGATTCCACCACGCGAATTCGAGAGAACCAGCGCTGTCCAGATCGGCAAAAGCAACGCAACGTAAATCAACAGACGTTCTCTTTTTGCGCGACTCGCAATTGCCATCCCGATTCCGAGTCCAAACGCCATTTCCATCAGATACGCAAAATGGTTCTTGTTTACAAACTGACCATATCCCTGATTTTGTCTCAACAAAGGAAGCACAAAACCGGTTTGATGTTGGGTGGCCTGGCGCAGTATTCCGAACACCGCGCTAACGACCGCAATTGCAATGATCGTATAGACCAGCACACGAATGCGACGTTCACTGGTCACATATCGATAAAGCAACGCAAGCCAGGCGCTAAGCGCGAGCATTTGCAACGCGAAGAAACGCGTTTGAAACGGATCAGCGCTGATCGTATTCCAAACTGCGATACCCGCTACCTGCTGTGAACCGAATGAGAGCGTCTGCACAAAAGCCAACACGGATAAGGCCAACATCGGTAATAGAACCGGCGTTCCATCAATCGCCAATCTGTCGATGATTGCGAGTATGGAGATCGCAAAGACCGCACAAACAAACGCCGCCTTCCACCACGGCTCAACGGTGCCGTAAGGGATGGCTGCGATCACTAGCAGCACAAGCAGCATCACGAATATCAGCTTGTTCAATCCGCGTTCATCCGTGATAATTCGCGGCCCGCCATCGCCGCTTTCGCCAGCGGCTTCTCAGGCAGCATGAGTATCCGCGCCGCCGCGTCCGTAAACTCACGTCGAAACAGATCTGCCAGGTAGTTTGTGTCTACCAACAACGGCTCACTGTCGAGCTCGCGATAGAAGTTGAGCCAACCCCATTCAACTCCGTCCTTCACCAGCGGCAGACGCACACTCCATTGCGATCTCGAAGGCGCAGCGTCATCTTCATTCCCATTCGCGGACCACGACCAAAACACGTTTCCATTCGCACCCGGTTGGCCCACCTGCGCGTTCGCAAAACTAAACTCTCCAAACTCGAGCAGGTGCTGCGTCGCTTCAAACATCTCGTGCAAGTCCGACGCTTTCGACAACGCGAGGGCCGCGCGACGCACCCGAATATTATTCGCCACTCGCAAACGCCGATCACCAACCGTTCGCTTTACACCCGCGCGCAGCTCGTCAACTTCGTGATAACGAAGATGGCCCACCGCGATGATCACCGCCACCGAAATCACAAACAGCATGAATCCCGGCAGCTTCGATCCGCTCGCCGGAAATATCAGCGCCGTCAAACCAAAGATCGCGCACACGCCATAAAGGACAAGCGCCGCTCGTCGCTGCGACCAGCCGCGCGCGAGCAGCATGTGATGAATGTGCTCGGTGTCGCCCTGAAACACAGGCTTTCGACTTACAAGTCGCCGGCCCATCGTCATCACCGTATCAACCACCGGAAAACCAAACGCAAGGATCGGCACCACGATCGCAACGGCGGTGGTAGCTTTCTGAGTTCCCAACACCGACAACGCCGCTAACACGAAACCAGTGAACAGCGAACCGGAGTCGCCGAGAAAGATCGACGCGGGATTAAAGTTGTAGCGAAGGAAACCCGCGAGCGCGCCGCATAACACGAGTGCGATCACAACCGTCAGCGGCCGTTCCGCCGGAACAGCCACGAACAAAATTACGAGTGACGAAAAGAGCGCCGCGCCCGATGCGAGCCCGTCGAGACCGTCGATGAGGTTGAAAGCGTTCGCTATCCCGACGAGCCACACGACCGTGATGACAAAAGAAACGATCACGGGCAAATGAACTGAGCCGACGAGCGGAATCGAGAGCGCATCGATGCGGCCGCCCATCGCATAAAACAACGTCGCGATGATCCCGAGGCCAACAAACTTCACCACTGCATTCGCGCCGCGTAAGTCGTCGTAGGCGCCGAGTAGCAGCACGAGCGTAGCGGGGATAGCTAACGTCAGAAATTCCGTCTTCAGACCACTCAGGTTATGCGTGAGCAGGTTGTCAACAAACCCAAGTGACGAGAGCGCCGCGAGACAGGAGAGGTAGAGCGCGACGCCGCCGAGCCGCGGCACCGCTTTGCGATGAATGCGCCGGCGATCGAGCGGCACATCGAGCAACTTGTATCGTTCACAGAGGCGACGAACGAGTGGAGTCGCAATTAGTGAAGCAACAGTCGCGATTGAAAACAGCGCGAAGTATGTTTTCAAAGTGATTTACCTCCCAGACGATGGGCTCTATTTGGGGATCGGATCAGTACCGTAACGCGGTAGCGACGGGTGGCGCGGCTTAACCCGACGCTACCGCGTTACGGTACTGACTTCGATATCCATCCTCTCGTGCTTCGATCAATGCGATTAGTTCGGACAACAGAGTTTGCTTGGAGAATGACTTGACCGGATTGCGTGAGCGAACGTGTGTTGCTTGTAAAATGGCAGCGACAACAGCGTCGACTTCGCCATGATGCGCGCGAAAGAACGTGCCGTGTTGTGAGGCAATGTCAGTGACGTGACTCGGCTCTGGTCCGATGTAAAGAGCCGGCGCGCCAACGGCGAGGATGTTATAGACCTTGCACGGGTGAACGATGCCGACAAACTTTTCTCCCATCACCACGACGTGCAGATCAGCAGCCGACAACGAATTCGAAAGCTCGTCGAGCAGTTGATAAGGCAAACACTTCACATTCCTTAAGCCCGACTCGCGCACCTTCACCTGCTCGCTGCCGCCACCGACAAAACAGAACACGATCTCGGATCGGGCTTCGAGCGCACGCGCCGCAGTGAGCAAAGTGTCGAGTGGGTGACACGGACTGTGATTGCCCGAATACATCACTACAAACTTGTCTGTCAGACAATGCTGTCGCCGAAACGCTTCCCTTCCCATTTCTGAATAATCGACCGCGTCGTCGTGCGACCACGGCGGCACGATCGTTATCCGCTCCGCATTGACACCTTTCGCCGCCAGGCGTTCCTTCATGAATCGATCGAGCACTACGGTCGTCGTCGCAACTCTGACGCTGTAGCGCAGCATGCGTTGAAGCAAACGACTCGTTAATGATTTT
>DATEWS010000832.1:0-4497 GCA_035257785.1 Pyrinomonadaceae bacterium | reverse complement strand
TCTCTTAATCCCTTTTATCATCGGCTACATCATCTGGTCCCAGCGAGACAAGTTTGCTCGCGTACCGGTGCAGCCGTCAGTGCTCCTCGGAGGAGCCGCCGTCGTCTGTGGCTTATTCGCCCTTTGGGCCGGAGTTGCAGGGGCAGAACTATACACACAACGACTTTCGCTAATGCTGCTGCTGGCGGGCACAGTGATCTACTTCTGGGGTTTTCGTCTATTACGACTGCTCCTGGTCCCGTTCGGTCTCCTCTTCCTGGCGCTGCCGATTCCGGCAATCGTGTTCAACAAGATCGCTTTTCCGCTGCAATTATTTGCTTCCAAGTGCGCGGTGTGGTCCATGAGCATGCTCGGAATTCCCGTGTTGCGACAGGGAAACATCATCGAGCTGAAACCTCTGAACTCTTTTGCAACCAAGAAACTCGAGGTCGTCGAGGCATGCAGCGGTATTCGCTCGCTCATGACGCTTTTGACACTCGCCGTAGTCTTCGCCTATTTCACGCACTCTCCTTCGGACGATGGACCAAAGTCAGGCAAGCGTTTCGGATTCCTTCGAGATTACTGGTTCTGGCGGGCGACGATCATCGTCGTTTCGGCAGTCCCGATTGCCATTTTGACTAATGCATTCAGAGTGAGCGGTACTGGCGTGCTGGCGCACTATTATGGAACGCAAGTCGCCGATGGTTTCTTCCATTCTTTTTCGGGTTGGGCCATATACATCGTGGCTTTTATCCTCCTGTTTGGGATTGGCATAGTACTTGATCGCTTTAAGCCGGCTCAGGTTGAGGGCGAGCGGTCAGTCGAAAGGAAAGCGCCCGAACCTGACTCCGCTGTTTCGATGAGTTCAGTAGTTTCGGCCGAAGGCTCAGAGTTATGAAATCTTCAAGGCGTTTCGGCGCGCTGCTGGTGCTGATTCTCGTCGTCGGCGTTCTCGTCAACGGGTGGGCCTATCTTGGTGAAGCGCACGTCGAGCGTAAAGAGTTGAAAGACTTTCCCCAAACTGTCGGTGCGTGGCAAAAGACAGGAAACGATCAAACACTGGACGACGCCACTCTCAAAGTGCTGCGGGCCAGCGATTACCTGCTGCGTGATTTCCGCAAGTCGGACGGCCCGGTCGCCAATCTTTATGTAGGCTACTACGCCACGCAACGCACGGGCGCCAGTTATCACAGTCCACTGAACTGCCTGCCAGGATCAGGATGGACGTTGAGTGAGCCCGGGAAAGCTACGATCGCATTGCCTGATGGCACAAGCTTCGTGGCAAACAAGTATGTGATTCAAAACGGCGATTACAAGAGTTTGATGATCTACTGGTACCAGGGAAGAGGACGAAACGTAGCGAGCGAGTATTGGGGCAAGTTTTACACCGTTATCGATAGCGTTCGACTGCGCCGTTCCAACGGTGCGATGGTCCGTGTAACGGTGCCGATCGGCCGTTCGGAAGCAGAAGCAGAACAGGCAGCGACCGAGTTGGCGTCGGCGGCATCCGCAGTTATGCCTGAGTATGTACCGTAACGTACGGGTGAAGCGGAGTGAAAGCTTTATAGTTTGCGAACGTCCGCAAACAACTTACTGGAAGTGAGTAGTAATTAACCTTTTTTGAGAATTGTCTCGGGTTTAAGTAGACCACCGGCATTTGCCCGCGGGTGTTCTTCAAGGACCTGAACAACATTAACGTTGTCCTGGTTCATAGCCAGGCGCGATGACGGAGTGAATTAATGAAAAGCGAGTGCCGTGGTCTTATCAAACAGATAAGCCTTTTCTGTCTTCTTGCAGCAGTAGCCATTATTCTTGCCGGCTGCACCAATCCCGAAAAAGCCAAAGCTCAACACCTGGCAAAGGGCGAAGAGTACCTGAACAATAAAAAGTATCAGGAAGCCTCCCTCGAGTTTCGTAACGCGATTCAGATTGACGACAAAGCCGCCGCGGCACACTGGGGCCTGGCGCGTGCGTTTGAAGGACTCCAACGCTATCCCGAAATGCTGGAGGAGCTGCGGAAAGTCGTAACCCTCGATCAGAACAATCTCGACGCAAAGCTTAAACTCGGTAACTACTACCTGATCGGCAGTCGCGGTCGCGCCGATGTCATTGCCGAATCAGACAGGCTCGCGAAGGAAGTTCTTCAGAAAGATCCAAACAATATCGAAGGCCACATTCTGATGGGCAGCGTGTTCTTCGCGCAGAACCAGAAAGATAAAGCATTTGAGGAACTCAATCACGCTGTTCAGTTGGATCCGAACAGGATTCAATCATATCTGAGCCTCGCGCGTTTCCATGTAGTCAACAAAGAATTCGATAAGGCCGAAGCTCTTTTCAAGAAAGCCATTTCGGTTAACGGCAATTCACCCCTGGCTCACACTGAGTACGGCAAGTTTCTGGCTCAATCCAATCGACTGCCTGAGGCAGAGGCAGAGTTGCGCAAAGCCGTCGAAGTTGGACCAACCGATCACGACGCGAGATTTGTGCTGGCAAGTTATTACCTCGTTAACCGGCGGTTTGATAAGGCTGAAGAGTCATACAAAGCTTTGGCTGCACTCGAGCCGGACAAACCCGAGAGCCAGGCTGTGCTGGCAGATTTCTATGCTGCCGTTAATCGCCTTGACGACTCCGTACGCATTTACCAGGACATTCTCGCCAAGTCGCCCGACTACATGCTTGGTCGTTATCGTTTGGCAGAAATTCTGCTAATGAAGGGCGATATTCAAAACGCTAATGCTCAGATCGATGAGGCGCTGAAGAAAGACAAAGAGGATCGGCAGGCACTCTTACTGCGAGCTCGAATGAAAGGCCAAACTGGTCAAGCGGATAATCTGAAGAGCGCCATCGAAGATCTGAAAGAAGTTTTGAAGCAGGAGCCAAACTCGCGGCCAGCCTTGTATTTCATGGCCCAATACAACTTCAGCCTTGGCTTCACGGATCAAGCCCGTGCTTTTGCTTCTGAACTCGAAAAGAATTATCCCGACTATTTGCCGGCGAAGTTGATGCAGCTTCAGCTAACACTCGGAAGCGGCGATCAAAAAGCCGCAATTTCACTTGCAGGTGACCTGCTCTCACGTTTGGACAAAACAGCTCCCGATCGCGAGAACTCGGCACAGTTGCTCACTGAAATTCGCGAGAAGACTTTGATAACGAGAGGCACGGCACAGCTCCAAGCTAAAAACAATGCCGCCGCGCGTGCAGATTTCGAAGCTGCCAGAAACACCAACCCAAACGATGCACTCGTCTACAACAGTTTGGCCCTGGCGGCACTGGCCGACAACAAACCCCAGGACGCAGTCAGTTCATTCGAAACTGCCCTCAAAGTTGATGGGGCTAATTTCGACGCGCTGAATGGTCTAGTGAACATATACGCCAGAACACAGGAGCTAGATAAGGCCCACGCGCGAATCGATCAGGCTCTGGCAGCCTATCCCAACAACGCTCCTTTGCATTATCTGAAGGCGCAGGCGTATGGCGCTCAGCGAAATACCCAGGGTGCGGAAGCGGAGTTGAACAAAGCGCTCGAACTCGATCCGAATTACCTGCCTGCCTACTCCGCGCTCGGTTCGCTTTACATCAACACCAGACAGGAAGACCGCGCGATCGCCGAATACCAGAAAATCATCGCGCGACGTCCGGAAAATCCGACGGCGTACACGTTGATCGGAATGCTTGAGGATCAGCGAAAGAACTACGATGCGGCGGCGGACAATTACCGCAAGGCGATCGAGAAGGATCCGAATGCGATCATAGCAGCCAACAATCTGGCGTGGCTTTATGCAACCACCGGCAAGGGCAATCTGGACGAAGCAGTGAGATTGGCCCAGGGCGTTGTCGCAAAGAACCCAAACATTGCGGGTTTCATCGACACGCTGGGATGGGTTTACTACAAAAAGAATCTTCATACCGCGGCAGTCGAACAACTGCGCAAGGCAGTATCGATTAATGAGGCAGACGCTCGTAAAGCGAATGCCGCGCCGAGCGCGAGTTATCACTACCATCTCGGAATGGCATTAAGAGGAAAAGGTGACAAGGACGAAGCGCGGCGCGAACTCGAAGCCGCTGTTCGACTGTCGGATAAGTCTCCATTTGCAGATCTCGAAGAAGCGAAGAAGGCATTGGCTTCACTGTAAGAATTAGGACGAATGAATAGGAGTGCGTTATGAGCGTTGAGTTCAGACAACGAAGACCGAGTGAATACTTAAAGATCCTCCGGCGCCGGAAATGGCTGTTGTTGCTTCCGGTCATTGCCATCACGACCGCAGTCGGATACGTCGTCTATCGTCTCCCGAATGTCTACGAGTCAACGACTCTCATCGTCGTCAGGCCTTCAAACCTGCCTACTTCGGTTTTACCGGTGGGTAACGAAGACCGCATGACGCGGCAGTTGGCGAGTATCGCGCAGGTGGTGACGAGTCGTAGTTCACTCGAACCGCTCGTGGATAAATACGACCTTTACAAAGCAGAACGAGTTCGCGGTGAGGCGATGGAAACAATCATCGACAAGCTGCGAAACGA
>DATEWS010000831.1:0-2229 GCA_035257785.1 Pyrinomonadaceae bacterium | reverse complement strand
ATCTCCGGCGAAGTTGTTTTTCGACAGAGTTCGTTGAACCAACCGATTTGTTCGTCAGTCGCGCCGGGAATGAATCGCGACGTGAACACCTGGCGAAACACGGGATTATCTTTGCCCCAGCCAAGACGAGTCATGTCGATGAGGGCGCGATAAAAGCGATCCTTATCGGGATCGCCCCGACGATATGTTCCGCGCGCGTAAGCGCCATAGAGAATCAGCTTTGAGACGCGTTCCGGATGTCGCACCGCATACGCGATGCACGTTGCGGCGCCTTGAGAAATGCCGAGCAGCGCAAACGGCTCTTGCGTACCGGCGGCATCAACAACAGCCTCGAGGTCTTCAATCCAACGCGCGAACGAAAGATCGCCGACGTTCCAGTCAGTCATGCCGCAGCCACGTTCATCATGACGCACGAAGCGGAAATTCTCGCTGAAGAAGCGCATCCAGTGGCGCCAGACCGGACTCTCCCACTCGTATTCGAGATGGGTCATCCAGTTTGCGGCTTTAATCAGCGTGGGCCCGCTGCCGGCTTCAGCCCAGGCGACCTGAACGCCGTCAGGAGTGCGGAGATATCGAATGCGCTGTGTTGCCCTCTTCACCATACCGATGCCAGCTTTGACCCGTGGAGAATGACGCTTGCTGCTAAAGCGCAACCGAGACAAAAGTCCCATGTGAAGGCATCGGAGTATATCCAAACCGGGACTAAACTCCCATAGCCTAAAAGTCCGAAAAGCGTGATTCTCTCGCGATTAGAAATAGCGGGAGGAGGTTCGACAATGCTGAAGCGAATAGCGTTCTTTTCTTATGGAACTTTTTGTTACGTGGTTTTTCTCGGCGTGTTTCTCTATGCGATCGGCTTCATCGGCAACTTTGGAGTTCCGACCACACTCGACGGCGCCGCGCGCGCACCGTTCGCGATCAGTTTCGCGATCGATGCAGGTTTACTGACGCTGTTCGCACTTCAGCACAGTGTGATGGCGCGTAAGTGGTTCAAGGAGTGGTGGACGAGGATCGTGCCGAAGCCGGTCGAGCGCTCGACTTACGTTCTTTTTTCGAGTGTCGCGCTGATTTTGTTGTTTGCGTTATGGCAGCCGTTGGGCGGAGTTGTGTGGTCTGTTGAAGATCCTGCCGGACGGTTCGTATTGCGCGGCTTGTTTGCGTTTGGCTGGGGACTGATTCTGTACGCGACGTTCCTGATCAATCACTTCGACTTGTTTGGCATGCGGCAGGTGTGGCGATACCTGCGAGGTCATAGCGATAGCGGCGAGATGAAGTTTGTAACGCCTGGTCCATACCGGCTGGTGAGACATCCGCTTTATGTTGGTTGGCTCTTCGCGTTCTGGATGACGCCATTGATGACGTCTGCGCACCTGCTGTTCTCGATCGCAACGACGGCTTACATTCTCGTAGCGATTCAACTCGAAGAGCGTGACCTCGTGCGTGAATACGGCAACGCTTACGAAGAGTACAAACAAGCAGTGCCCATGCTGGTTCCGTCTCTTCGCAAGCGCGGCTCGGATGTGATCAAGGCGCCGGAACGGCTGACCTAAGACTGGGTGCGTCGACGTCGCTGCTTTTCTTCGCGAAAAGCGCGTCGATGGACAATGGTCCAGGACCAGTCAGCATCAGGAACGCACAACACGACAGTTGCGCGAACTCGGAACGGATCTCGTGCAACACGGCCCAGAACCCGATTTGCGGCGGTACAGGTGGCAATGGCAGCGGCGACGTGCCCAGATACAATGGGATCTTCGTCGATGCCATTGCCACTATCATTTCGATGATAAATGGGATGGCGACCCATCGCGTTAGCCAGCCGCCGAGTATTAGTAACCCGCCGATGATCTCAAACCAACCATCTGCGGTTGCGGTGAAATGCGGGAATGGAAAACCGAGTTTTGTAAAACGTCCCACGCCCTGGTTTGCGTAGACAAATTTCATTAGACCTTCCCACAGGAAGACCGAACCTGCCATTAATCGGATCACAAGAGTCGCTCGTGGCCCATCGGCCGGCGGATTAAGCAGCCAGTTGATTAAATTATTCATTGCATTTACTCCTCGTCAAAATTGCTGTCCGCCTGTAGAGACTCGGATCCGTGTGCATATATTCCCCTGGCAGCGGGGGCAAGCCCCTCTTCCTGACTTGTTCTATCTAACTTGCCTGACTTGTTCCATCGAGTTAAGAATTGTAAGAAAGAACAAGTCAGGAAGAGGGGCTTGCCCCCGCTG
>DATEWS010000830.1:0-3920 GCA_035257785.1 Pyrinomonadaceae bacterium | reverse complement strand
GCAAGACGGTTGGAACTGGGCCGGCGCGGAACAAGAGTTTAAGCGCGCAATCGAGTTAAGTCCGAGCACGGCAGCGGCGCACAGTGAGTATGCCCAGTTTCTCAGCGTGATGGGTCGGCACGATCAGGCAATCAGCGAAATCAAACGGGCGAGAGAGCTTGATCCACTTTATATACCCTGGAACGTGAAGCTCGGTTACCTCTATTATTTCGCACGCCAGTACAGTCAAGCTGTCGAGCAATTGAAGAAGACGCTCGAGATGGACAAGAACTATGGGAATACACACACGACACTTGGCTATACCTACAACGCGATGGGCCAATACAAGGAGGCTATCGCCGAATTGGAGGAGTCTCTCCGGCTGAAGGGCGATAATACCAGTGACCAGTGTTTTCTTGGTTACGCTTTGGCGAAGGCAGGTCGCCGTAACGAAGCGGAGGCGATTCTCAAACGGTTGAAAACAACGAAAGAATATGTGTCACCTCCGGAGTTAGCGATATTTTATGTCGGATTGGGAGAGAAGGAACTGGCACTATCCGCTCTTGAGCGGGCGTATGCAGCGCACGACCCACAGATGCAATTCCTCGGCGCCGCACCGGAATACGACGCTGTGCGCTCTGAGCCACGCTTTCAGGAACTCATTCGCAAAGTCGGCCTGCCTCAGTGATCGTCCTTACTGGCCACGCCCGAGAGCAGCGTGATAGATGTCCTTAACCTTCTCACCAGAATTCGTTGCTCATCATCCTTTATTGCCGAGTTTTCGCAACCAGGATCTCCCCAAGCGCCAATCAGCGCTTATTCATGTGCTATGTGCGGTAACACACGGTGGCACCCGAAACTTGCTGATATAACCCGGTTGCCAAAATTGACGGTCTCAGAGCGAATGACTGAATACAAGGATTTGGCAACGATGGAGGCGAATGAAACAAAAGCCGACAATCTGGCGCAAACCGTTATTGGGTCAGACGAAAAACAGATGCAGGGATATCGCGACCGTCTGCAAATCCGCGAAGTCTTGGAAACCCGTATAGCACGTGAGCAGGTCTTAGAGCCGAAGCGTTGAGAAGCGAACTACCGCTTTTTACACCGTCAGAAGCAACACGAGCCCTGATTACACGAGTGGCAACAACGAAAGGACCGGAACTGATGAAAAAATTGACAGGTATGCTAATGCTCACGTTCGTCGTGGCGATGGCATCAGCAAATGCTTCCGCACAAAAGAAGACGAAGATGACTGATGAACAGACGTTGATAGCCTTAGACAAACAATGGACGGCCGCTGAGCTGAGGCTCAATGGCGACGACCAAAAGACTATCAGTCGCATCGTCGCTGAGGACTACACGGGCACGACGCCCTTCGGTGAAATCGAAAACAAGGCACAATACATGGCAGCACTCAAGGCCACTACGGATACCGACGTGGCCGACGAGTACGTGGTCCACTTGTTCGACGGCGGCAAGCTAGCGATCATGTCGCATCGCGGTAGTATAAACGGGAAGCCGACGTACCGCAGCACGCACGTCTGGGTGAAACGCGGAAGTAATTGGGAGCTCCTTCAAAACCACGTTAGCAACATCGCCCAGCCCCCCACGCCCAGCAACTAGGGAACGCAGCAATACCCCTTTTTAGACTCACGAAAAGGGGCTCCTCGCTGCCTGCGACTCTCTGACTCTGTCATGCTGCCGAGAGGGAGTCGACGCGGACGCCCTTAAAAATGATTCGACGGCAGTCTTCGCAAGAAACCGGCGTTCGTCGTCAAGGCCGGGCCCTCCGATGCTTTAGCCTCGCCTCTTAATGAGTCACCTGCGAAAAACGGCAGCTATCTGCCTTTACTTAATGTGGCCGCACGGGGATAATCCCGTGCAACTCCCATTTTACGAACTTAACAAGGAGGAACCATGGGCAAGACTAGTCGAAGAAACCTTTTGAAAGGCACGGCTGTCGCAGGTGTTTCTGCAGCACTCGGGTTAACGATGAACCCCGAAATCGAAGCGGCCGCCGAGAAAGCACACAAGCATCAGCATCCCAACATCGCTGGTCCATTAGCCAATGCGACTGTCAGTTTTGGCGCGTGGCCAACGGATCCACCGTCGGATAGGTTTGACGGAGTCGGACAACCGACAAAACCAAACGTACACCAACTCATACCTCACGAAGTTAAGATCAAAGCAGGCGGATCGGTGAACTTTATTATCTCCGGGTTTCACCTCGTGCTCGTTTACGACGATGGGACTCAGCCCGCTGATATCGATACAACTTTACTTGTACCGGGGTTTCCTCCCGGCATGATAGATGACCCAGACGGCCGGATATACAGAGGTTTGGATCCGCGACTCGCTCCATTGCAACTCCAAGAACGCACTGAAGTTGTTCATTTTTCGAAGCCCGGTAGGTATCTAGTGATTTGCGGAATCCTGCCCCACTTTAGCGGCGGCATGTTTGGTTTCGTAAGCGTCTTGGCTTAACAACCAGACTGCAACTAAGCTGATACAACCGCCACAGAAAATTCGGCCGCCGGTTATCGTGTAAATTCAATACACGAACGGCGGTCCACTTCAGAAGAGTATCCACGATTTCTGCCCGACCACCGCTCCTCGGCGTCGCCACCCACTCTGCGTACGGCGGGCCCAGCCCTGTCGAGCAAAAAGTCGTTTTCGGGCCACGGGGAAAACTTTCGTGGGTCTCACTAGAAACGCTGAAAATATACACGCAGGGGTTTCACGTTCATTCGATAAGCTTACGTCCGGCAACCATGACCTTAGCGCCCGGCACAAAACTCGGCCATTACGAAATTCACTCTCAACTCGGTGTGGGGGGAATGGGTGAAGTCTACCGAGCGCGCGATTCTCGTCTTAACCGCGAGGTTGCAGTTAAGATTCTGCCTAAAACATTCCTTCTCGATCAGGATCGGTTAGCGCGTTTTCAACGCGAAGCTCACGTTTTGGCGGCGCTTAATCATCCAAACATCGCTGCTATCTATGGTCTCGAAGAACAAAATGATCTTCGCGGACTAGTGCTTGAACTTGTCGAAGGACCCACACTTGCCGAGTACATTGCCGATGGTCCACTTGCGCTTGATGAGGCGCTGAAAATTGCCCGGCAAATTGCCGAGGCGCTTGAGGTCGCACACGAACGCGGTATCGTTCATCGAGATCTTAAGCCGTCGAATGTGAAACTAACGCACGATAGTGTAGTGAAGGTGCTCGACTTCGGCTTGGCCAAGGTGCTTGGTGATGAGATGCCGCCGGAGGAACTCTCAAATCTACCAACACTGCCTAAAGCAACGGCTGTTGGTGTGATTCTTGGCACCACCGCCTACGATTTTATGCTTGCTCCGAACCTCTAACCGGTCTCCTAATTGTCAAAGCGGTTAATGACCAAACAACACCGAGACCAGTAGATCGTCTTCGTTATTCTCAAAGACTTGCACGATTGCACGATCAGACGGCGGCAACTCGACGGATACTCACGCACCGTACCTCGAATAGACTCTGACTTTCGTTTCCCACTTACCGCTGGTCTATAATCCTCAGTACCATTCAGTGTCGCTCTGTGTCACTGAGTTGGCACACTCCCGGCCACTCCCGATCAAAGGTCTGGGATCTCGCTCTCTCATCCTTGCTGAAAGTAGGGATTACCTATGGATATTCTCGGGCCGCGCTCGCAGACTCTTGGGACATGGCTTGCGGTTTTTCTGGCCGCAGGTTGGGCTTATACGAGCTACGAAAGGACGATCAACTGCCGACCGGGGCGACGATGAGCAGCAAATTACTTCCTATCTTGCTTATCGCCACCCTCTGTATAACTGCCGCAATGCACCTTATCGCCGCTGTTATCAATCGGCGTCAACCGATAACACCGGAGAACAAAGTAAAAGGAGTCGATCCGGGAAAGCATAAGGAAACTGTTGACAAATTGA
>DATEWS010000829.1:0-8067 GCA_035257785.1 Pyrinomonadaceae bacterium | reverse complement strand
CTGATTCTTAATTCTCCGTGCAATCCTTCGGGCCGCGTGTTACCACCCGCTGAGTTTCGCAGGATCATGGAGATCACCAGTGAACGCGGGATCTATGTAGTTTCTGACGAGTGCTATCTGCGTTTCGTCTATCCGCCGGGCGAAGTGTTTAGTGCCGCGGCGTTGCCTGCTGAACTCCGATCGCGACTGTGTATCGCCGGATCCTTTTCGAAGACGTATGCGATGACTGGTTGGCGCGTGGGTTATGCGCTCGCGCCGGCTGATTGGATCAAGCCAATGCTGAAGGTCCAGGGCCATTCGACTTCAAACACAAACTCGATCGCGCAGTGGGCCGCAGTTGAAGCGATGACTGGACCACAGGAGTCAGTCGGCGTGATGCTGGCTGAATACACACGTCGCCGCGCGTGGTTACTGAACGCGCTCCGAGAAATTCCGGGGATTAAATGCAGCGAACCCGAAGGTGCGTTCTACGCTTTTCCTGATGTGCGTGGATGTTTGCAGAAAGACTTGAAGACCTCGGGCGACTTCGCTCAGCGTCTGCTCGAGGAAGAGCATACGGTCGTCACTGACGGCGCGGGCTTTGGTGCGGAAGGATTTGTCAGGATCTCTTATGCGACGTCGATGGAGCAGATCCAGGAAGGCGTTGCGCGCATCAAGCGCTTCGTTCAAAAACACATTTAGCCACAGATTACACGGATAAAAATCTGTGTAATCTGTGGCTAAAGAACTAACGATTAGTACAGGTTGAAGTTATATTCCAACTGCATCCACATCGAGACCTGATGCCCGTCCTTCGTTGCCGGCGTGAACTTGATCTGACGCGCCGCTGCAATCGCTCGCTCAGTTAGTCCATACGGCAGACCCGACACAGTTCTGATGTTCGTCACCTGTCCCGAAGAAGCAAACACAACTTTCAGCACCACTGTTCCCGTGATCTGATTCTTGCGCGCATCTTCAGTGTACTGCGGCTCGGGCTTCGATATCAGACGCGCTTTCGTCGTGACGTCTTTGCCAGTAAAGATCTTGGAATAGTCGCCGCCACCGCCACCACCTGGTCCACCACCGCCGGCGTTGAAATCGCCGCCGCCGACGTTACCACCGCGGCCTGGTCCAAACCCGTTACCTTCTCCCGGTCCGATACCAGTACCAGTTCCGTCGCCGATACCATTTCCCTTACCAGGACCTGACGACGGGTCAGTGCTCTTGGACTTCGGATCGCCATACGGTAACACTCTGGCATCCGGTGGGATCAACATCGGATCCGCATTCAATGATGCAGGCACAGGCAGCGCCGGGTTCTTGATTTGAGGTGGCTTGGGATCGGGCGGCAATATCTGCGGCACGTCTAAAGATACCTGCGGAGTCTTACCAAACGACGCTGGCTTGGATTCTTCACGTCCACCGCCGCCACCGCCGCCGGGTCTTTCCTGTTTCGGCTTACTGCCGCCACCGCTACCTTTGTTAAGTCCGGCTGGACCTGGATCGGGAGTCGGCTGCTCGTCGGGAATGTCGATCACCTGCTCAACCTGAAGCTCGGGATCATTCAAGGCCAACAGCTGCTGTTGCTTATTGCGATGGTCTAACCAGAGGATCACGCCAAGAATCGCGAAGAGAAATGCGAAAGAGGTCACCATACCGGCGACTACGCTGCGAGAATCAGATGCCTCAGCACCCATCACGGCCGCGCCACGCTCGCGCCCCAGCATCGTCGAAAAGAGGGCTATCAGTAAGCCACCAGCGATCACTGCGAAAACGACTATGCCTGTCCGAGAAGAGTGTACGCCTGCGGAGCGATCCATGAGCATTACGGCGCCCACTAAACCGAACATCGCAAGCACTGCGACGCCCATGCCAAGCAGTACATTCGGTTTGGCGAGGAACTTACGGAACGCTTGTCCATAACCAACAAATGCTCGCTTGGTGAAGCCAAACGGATCGCGCTTGAAGTCCGGCCAGGTCAACTGATACTCGTCCTTCACCTCGTGGAAGAAGCGAGCCACCAGACCGGTATCATCCATGATCGTCAGGTGATACTCGTCTCGTAGCGCTATTGCAGAGGAAGTACTGGAAGCAACCAACTCCGGCTCACTTTCGATCGCTTCGTGATAAGCCGGCGCAGATTCAAGCACGGTGTCTCTGTTAATTGTCGCACTCGGATCGCGATTAACAGTGACGCTTGGATCTTCGACAGGTGGTGTAACCGCTGTCAGTGGCGTCCCATCGACGGGACAAAAGCTGAACTTGTCAGCAAACTCTTCTTTACATACTGAACAGAACTTCATCGATACTACCTCTTCTCGCCTGTGGGGGAGCAGCACCGACTGAGACAGTCCGTCTGCACCGGAAAATTCTCTTACAAAGCTCGTTTTAATGCGCTCGTCGAGAACTCTCGAAGGCTCTGGCGCGACCCAGCGTTTGAGCAACGACTTGAGCTCATCATCGGAAACAAATTCATTTTCCGGCTCAACGCCCATTTCAGGCCTCCTTCAAAGTAACAATTTCCCGACCACTATTCAATTCCTGATTGCCTTCGAAATAGGGCCGTAGCATCCGTCTCAAACCTTCTCGTGCCCTGTATAAACGAGCCTTTATCGCGCCCGTGTCGGTGCCCGCAACCTCGGCCACCTCGTTCAAACTCAAACCCTCGTACTCAAACAGTATCAGCGCTTCTCGTTGCAGTGGCGGCAGGCTGAAAATCGCTTCGCGCACCTGGGTTGCCAACTCTTCATCGAGCAACCTTCGCAAAGGTCCTCGTCGCGGAGACTCTTTCGGTTCCTCACTGACTTCGTCGAGGCCGGTTTCGCGTCCCTGATCGCGGAAGTGTTTCAACGCCAGGTTCCGCGCAGCTGCGTACAAGTAAGTTTTCAAAGAAGCACGCTCAGGACGATAGTTCTCAGGTTTGCGAATCAAACTCAAGAAACAGTCGTGAGTAACGTCTTCAGCAATTTCAACCGAACCGAGCAACCGGTAAGCAAAACGAAAGATTGGCTCCCGGTACCTGTCGTACAACTCCAGAAAGGCTGCCTGGTCGCCCTCTCCTGCTTGTTCCAGCAAAAGCTCGTCTGTAGTTCTCTCGGGCAATCAAGCACTCGATCCTGCAGGATTTGCTCCTGCTATAGTTACCTCAACCCGGAAAAAAGTTACGGTCCCGAATGGAAAAAACTGCGCGCCGCTCCAGAATTCCAAGAATCTTAATCCGTGCGAGGGCGGCAAGTACATACATTTTGCATTTTTGCCGGGTCAGATCGACCAGATCCCTTTATCAATCAGGGCTTAGGATGCACTCAAAGCCCAAACGGTTGACGGGCAAACACCTCGCATCTAAGATGTTTTAGTCCGCCGATCATCTCGTAGTTTTTCCAGTATTTCGATGAAACTTTGCGCCTTTGCGGGAAAATTCCTTCTTTGTCTCCTGATACTAACGCCCTCTATTTGCGCCCAGACGGTCATCCAGCCCGAGCGTGAAGAGCTTTTGAACGGCCTGCGCCTGCTGTTCTGGCCGCAGCCCGGACATCCCGAAGTTATCCTCAAACTGCGAATCAATAGCGGCGCTGCCTTCGACCTCGCTGGAAAGTCCGGCCAAATGGCGTTGCTTGGCGACCTGCTCTTCCCCGATCCGGATACGATCGACTATTTCACAAGTGAAATGGGCGGCAAGCTGGACGTAACCGTAAACTACGATTCAATGACCATCACAATGGTTGGCAAAGCCGCTGAGCTCGAGCAGATCGTAGAAGTCCTGCGTAATGGTTTGTTGGCGACGCCACTCACGCCCGAAACCGTCACGCGCATGCGCGAGGCGCGCATTAAGTTGCTGCGCGATACGACGATCGTGCCGGCGACAGTTGCAGATCGTGCGATTGCGGCGCGACTCTACGGAGACTTCCCATACGGTCGTCCGGCAACCGGCTCACCTGAAGACGTCGCGCGCGTGGATCGCGCAGACTTGATGCAGGCGCGCGAACGTTTCTTAAATTCAAACAATGCGACACTTGCAATCATCGGCGGCGTAACGAAACAACGCGCGATGAAGTCCCTGCGCCAACTACTCGGCCCATGGCGCAAGAGCGAACAGATCGTTCCCACCACTTTTCGACAACCAAATCCGGCCGACACACGCACGCTCATCGTCAACGTGCCCGGCCCAAACGTTGAAGTTCGTCTCGCGGCGCGCGGTGTCGCGAGATCCGATACAGACTTCGCAACTGCCACCGTCTTAGCGCGACTCGCACAACACCGCTGGGAAGCACTCGCCCCTGAACTCGCACGCAAACCAGTTTTCGTGCGCAATGAAGCTTTTGTTTTACCGGGCGCGTTTGTAATGGGTGCAACTGTTACCGACCTAACCACTGCCGACGCACTCGCGAACGCCAAAAAAGTGATCGACTCATTGATGACAACGCCGGCGACGCCGAACGAGCTCGATCGCGCAAAGAACGAAGTGATCAATGAAACATCTGCGATGCTTGCGAAACCTGATGCGCTAGCCGATCCGTGGCTCGATGCCGATACGTATCGCCTGAGTGCACCGCAAGATCAGATTGCGTTGTTGCGCGCTGTCACTGCTCCTGAGCTTCAGCGAGTTGCGAATCGACTGTTCAATAAGAGCGTTGTGTCTGTCGTCGCAGGTGAAACAGCAACGCTAAAAGCTGCACTACAAGGACGTTTTCAGTACGAAGTGCTCGGCGAGATCGCCACGCCAGCTCCACCACCAAAACCACCTGTGAAACCGAGTGGCAGTGTCAATCCCTTCTAATCACAAATTGTTTGCAAGCGTCTTGCAACCAAACCTCCATCAGATTTGGCTTAACTGTGTTTGAGAACGGAAGTGCCGCAAAAGAGCACGCTGGCCGCGTTCGCGAAATGTTTGGAGTCATCGCGAAGCGGTACGATCTTTTGAATCATGTACTCTCCGGCAACGTCGACAAACGTTGGCGCCGGATAGTTGCCACAAGAATTCGCGAACGGCTATCGTCGAGCAGCCCGCGCATTCTTGATGTCGCATGTGGCACGGGCGACTTAGCGCTTACGCTGTTTGAAATTACGGGAGCAGGTGTAGTTGGGACTGATTTCTGCCGGCCGATGCTGGATATCGCTGCCGGTAAGACGTCTGGTCGCATACGCTATGTCGAGGGTGATGCGTTGAACCTTCCCTTTCGAGATGGCACGTTCGACGTCGTTACAATTGCGTTTGGATTACGCAACCTGTCGAATGTCGAAAGCGGTCTCGCGGAACTCTCAAGAGTCTTGAAACCGGGCGGCTGGGTGGCTGTGCTGGAGTTTTCAAGACCAGCGAATGCGATTCTTCGACCCCTCTTCAATGTGTACTTCAGAAGAGTGCTGCCGTGGATAGGAGGCGTAGTGAGCGGTTCGAGACACGCCTATGTCTATCTGCCGGCATCGGTGAAGAAGTTTCCAGACCAGTCTCAACTCTCGCTCCTGATGGAACGGGCAGGTTTTGATCAGGTTCAGTTTGAGAACCTGACGGGCGGCATAGCGGCCTTGCACATGGGCAGAAGGCCGTGAGTTTGAGGGATTGGTTGCAGCGCTTAGTTTGCAACCAGATACGTAGTCAAGGAGTAGTGTTTGGTAAGCGCGCGGTTGTCGGGGCTGTGCGAGTATTCGAACCTACCCTGGGCTACGTTTTTATTTTGGGCCACGGATCTGATTCGCGTTTATCCGCGTAAATTCGCGGCCATGTTATTATCTGGGCCGAGTGCGCACCAATCTCCGGTACCGGATCTTCGGCATCCTCCGACGCCTGCTTATTCTGCTGCTGGTTGTTTGGACCGTCGTCTCTCTCGTCACACTTTTAATTGAACTCGTGCCCGGTGATCCGGCTGTGGCTGTGCTCGGTGAACAAGCGACGCCGGAACAGTTCGCACAATTCCGGGAGAAGCACGGACTGGATCGCCCGCCCTTCTTCTTTTCATTTCCACACGACAACAACGGCGAGCGTCACTTTGTGTGGCACGGCTCGGAGAATCGTTACACGGATTACTGGCGCTTACTGCTGCACGGCGACATGGGCCTGTCGTTCCGTAATGATCGTCCGGTTGTCGATCTCATTCTCGAACGCTATCCCGCAACGATTGAACTCGCCATCTTCGCGATGGCGATTGCGATCTTAATCGCGATTCCGTTAGGCGTGGTTGCGGGCCGGAATCGAGGCACGCTCATCGATAATGGTGCGTCAGTTGTCGCGCTACTTGGTATCAGCCTGCCGAGTTTCGTGATTGGACCAATGCTGGTCTACATCTTTGCTGTGAAGCTGGGCTGGCTCGCGCCCTCAGGACGCTTCGACTGGAGCGACATCATTCTTCCGGCGTTCACGCTCGGCGCCGCACTGTCGGCAATTCTGACGCGCATGGTTCGATCGTCTGTGATCGAAGAGTTGGGGGAAGACTACGTTCGCACCGCACGCGCGAAAGGTCTGAGCGAGCGCAAGGTCGTTTACAAACACGTTTTGAAGAACGGACTCATTCCGGTTGTCACGATTCTCGGTTTACAACTAGGCGTGCTGCTGGCAGGTGCGATCATTACTGAGAAAATTTTTGGCTGGCCCGGCCTCGGACTATTGCTTGTCGAGGACGGCATAGGAAAACGCGATTATCGCGTCGTGCAGGGTTGCGTGCTGGTGATCAGCATGACTTACATCCTCGCGAATCTGTTGACCGACATGGTTTATCGTTGGCTGGACCCGCGCATTCGTGTCGGTTGATTTCGTACAAACGTGAATCGTCTAACCATAATAGGACTGGTTATCGTCGTGGTGCTCGTGATCGTGGCACTGTTTGCGCCGTGGATCGCCACGTACGACGTCGGCGCGACCGACTTGTCGATGCGTTACCTTGGACCATCGGCTGCGCACTGGTTCGGCACTGACTCGACCGGCCGCGACATCTTCTCGCGCGTCGTCTTCGGCGCGCGTATCTCGCTTCAGGTCGGGATCATCGTCGTGATTGTGTCGGCCTTCATCGGCACAATCCTGGGTGCCATCGCGGGTTATTACGGCGGCCTGGTTGATCGCGTCGTTTCCGGTTATGTCTTCAACGTGTTCCTCGCGTTTCCCGGTCTACTGCTCGCGATCGCGATGGTTGCATTTCTCGGCGCCGGTTTGAACAAACTCATTCTCGCGTTGTGCATCATCGGTTGGGTCGGTTACGCGCGTCTGATTCGCGGCCAGGTGTTGAAAGTTCGCGAGTACGACTTCGTGCAGGCAGCGCGCGCCCTCGGCGCGAGCGATGCCCGCATACTGCTGATTCACATTCTTCCGAATGCGATTCAACCGCTCATCGTTCAGGCGAGTTTGGGAATGGCGGGCGCTGTGCTCTCCGAAGCGTCACTCTCTTTTCTCGGACTCGGCGTGCCACCACCTGCACCGTCCTGGGGCGTGATGATCGAAGAAGCTCGCGACCTCTCGACACTTCAGGCTGCGCCTCACGCGTTGATCTTTCCCGGGATCGCCATTGCACTCACCGTACTTGCGTTCAACTTCATCGGCGACGGTCTGCGCGAGTATCTCGATCCGCGGCAACGAGCGCGATGACCGCGATTTCGATCCGCAACCTTTCGAAAACTTATCCCGTTCCGTTCCGGCGTGTGCGTGAGTTCTTTCGTCGCCCGGTGAAAGATCCGGTCGAAGCGCTTCGCGAGGTTTCGTTTGAAGTGGAGACCGGTGAGATCTTCGGACTAATCGGACGCAACGGCGCAGGTAAGACCACGTTAACCAAGATCGTCGCAACGTTGGTCCAACCGACAACGGGCAACGTCTCAGTTCGCGGCAACGACAGCGTCGATCATGACGAACTCGTGCGCAGAAATATCGGCCTGGCGACTGCTGAAGAGCGGAGCTTTTACTGGCGCTTAACCTCCGAACAAAACCTGCTCTTCTTCGCGCGGCTTCACGGCCTCGCCGATCGTTTCGCGAAACAACGCATCCGAGATCTCTTTGGCAAACTCGAGCTCGACGAGGTGGCGCGACGTCGTTTTGGTGAACTCTCAACCGGCAACAAGCAACGACTCGCAGTGGCGCGAGCGATGTTAGCGAGTCCACCCGTGTTGTTG